>CANGSN010000350.1 GCA_947455805.1 Planctomycetota bacterium | reverse complement strand
GCGCTTCCCCGCACCGGTGCTGGCGGCGATCGACGCGCTGTTCCGCCCGTTCGACCAACACCACGAACTCGCCGCCGACCTGGAGACGCAGCAACGCGCCGCCCAGCGCGCGTTGAGCCGCGCCGAAGCCAAGGTCCAAGGCCTGACCACGCAGCTCGCCGACACCGGTCGCGCCACGCGGCTGCGCAGCGACGCCGACATGATGCTGGCCTACGCGCACACCGTGCGGCGCGGTGCGACCACGATGGCGTTCGCCGACCCCGAGACCGGCGAACCGCGCACGCTCGAACTCGATCCAGCGCGCCCGGTCGTCGTGCAGGCGCAGACTCTGTACGAGAAGGCGCGCCGGCTCGACGACAGCCGCGCATCGCACGAGCAGCGCCTCGCGGCAGCCAGCGCCGAGTGCGATCGGCTGCGCCCGCTGCAGGCGGCC
This sequence comes from Planctomycetota bacterium, assembly GCA_947455805.1. Classification (GTDB taxonomy): domain Bacteria; phylum Planctomycetota; class UBA1135; order UBA1135; family UBA2386; genus UBA2386. Next base: position 3,643 of record CANGSN010000350.1, on the reverse strand, counting down.
CTCGCGGCGCTGCGCGCCGACGACGCCGAACTGTCGCAGCGACTCGCCCCGCTGCGACAGCAACTGGTGGAGCTCGGTGTGCTGCCGAAGCCGAAACCCGCAGCAGGCAGCACGCCCACGAAGAAGGGGCCGCGCGACCCGGCCGCCGGCGAGAACTTCCGCCGCTTCGTGTCCGCCGAGGGCTACCCGATCTGGGTCGGCCGCAACAACGAGCAGAACGACCGCCTGACCATGCGCATCGCCAACGGCAACGACGTCTGGCTGCACGTCGGCGGCGGCCGGCCGGGTTCGCACGTGGTCGTGCGCTTGCCGAAGCAGAAGACCGCGAGCCTCGAGACCCTGCTCGATGCGGCGACGCTGGCCGTGCACTTCAGCAAGGCGCGCGGCGAGCCGCGGCTCGAGGTCGTCTACACGCTGAAGAAGCACGTGCGCAAGCCGAAGGGCCTGCCGGCGGGTGCCGTGGTGCCGAGCCAGACCAAGACGATCGTCGTGCTGCGCGACGAAGCGCGCTTGCAGCGTTTGCTCGCCGGCCACGACGGCGGCGACGCCGAGTAGCGCCGTCGCCGCGGGCGCGGGCCTTCTGCCGGCGATGCGGCCGCGCTACCGTGCAGCGGCCCCCTGCCGCCGAAACGCGGCAGCGCCTCGTCCCGAACCACTCGGAGTCTCCATGCTTCTCCGTGCCTTGCTCGCCACGACGGCCGTCGTCGTCGGCGGCGCCGATCTCGTCCAGGCCCAGTCGAACGTCATCGCGGGCCGCGATCTGCGCCTCGAGACCGCGAACACGATCTCCCGCTACCGCCGCACGGGCACGTTCCCGAACGGCGTGCAGGCGATCGGCATCCGCACCACCTGCTGCAACCCCGGCGTCGGCGCCATCCCGTTCCAGGCGGCGATGCAGGCGACGCACGGCTTCATCCACTACCTGGTCGCCCGCGAGTCCGGCGGCCGCATGGTGCAGATCAGCAACTACGCGTGGATCAAGCACACGTTCGGCTCGAACAACGACCCGGGTGCGTGCGGCGCCTGCCCGACCGGCACGACGACGAGCTTCGTCGAGCCCGGCTGCAGCGACACCTACCTGGCGTCGCAGTCGGTCGACCACTTCAACCTCGGCCCGCCGTCGGAACTCGACCCGTGGCTCGGCAACTGGAACCCGATCTGCTCGTACTTCGACCGCGGCAATCCGGAGGTCGGCGTGGCGCAGCAGTGCGACGGCACGCGCAGCCTGACGCAGGCGCAGGCCACGGTGCTGAACCAGCAGATCGGCCTGACGATGCGCGTCCACGACGACGACCTGAACGTGCCCGGCGCCGCGTTCAGCTACCAGGCCGGCTACCTGGTGCCAGGCGAGGCGGACGCGCTGCGCGGCGACAACATCGGGTCGCGCGCCTTCACGGCGAACTGGAACATCGGCACCGGCCAATGGACGCTCGCCGACAGCGGCGGCTTCCAGACGGGCTCGATCCTGCAGCGCTGGACCGGCGCCACGCTGACCAGCAATGGCAACGGCAACGACGACGGCCGCTACTACGTCGCCGTCAAGGTCACCGGCCCCACCAACGGCCTCTACCACTACGAGTACGCCGTGCACAACCGCGACAACGGCCGCGGCGCCGGCTCGCTGCGCATCCCAGTGTGCTCGGGTGCCCGCGTGCTGAACCTCGGCTTCCGCGACGTCGATCGCAATGCGGTCACCGACTGGAGCGTCGCCGTCGCCGGCAACGAGATCGTGTTCCAGACCACCGCGCTGAACCCGAACCCGCTGCGCTGGAACAGCATCTACAACTTCTGGTTCGACAGCGACGCGGCGCCGGTCGCCGGCAGCGTCGCGATGGACCAGTTCGCGTTCGGCCCCGGCGCCATGATCGTCACCGTGCCGACCACGACGCCGAGCGGCGTCTACAACCAGCACCTCGGGGCTGGCTGCGGCGCGCCTTTGGCGCCGATCCTGTTCGCGACCGGCACGCCCGACCGCGCCCTGCTCGGCAACGCGACGTTCGCGCTGCAGAGCCGGCAGAACCCGGCCGGAGCCATCGGCGCGCTCTACCTGGCCACCGCGTCCGGCACGACGCCGCTCGGCGGCGGCTGCACCGCCTACACGGCGAACGTCGCCACGCTGCTCGGCCCGGTCGTCACCACCGCCGACGGCACCGGCGCGGCGACGGTGCCGCTGGCGATCCCGAACGATCCGGCCCTCGAAGGCGTCGACCTCGACTTCCAGTGGCTCGCCGTGCAGACCGGCGGTGCGCTGCTCGGCGTGTTCAACGCCAGCAACGGCCTGCGCGTGCGCGTCGGCAACCTGATCGCCGGCTGTCCGTAGCGAGCGCGCGCGCGTATCGCGCAGGCGAACGCAACGTCGGGCGCTCAGCGGCTGCGGAGAGGCCGGGTCGCGATCCCCTCTCGGCCTCTCAGCGCGGGTTCATGCCGCCGGTGCGCTCTTCGACCAGGACCAGGTCGTCGTCGCTGCCGAGCTGCTTGTCCTGCCCGGCGCTGACCACCTCCCACCGCGAGCCGACCGCCCGCTTGCGCACGACGTAGTCGCTGCCCCACGGATCCTGCACCGGACCGGCGTAGAACGGCGTGCCGTCCTGCTGCTTGCCCGACGCCAGCTCCGCCGCGGTCGGCACCTTGGCGCGGCCGTTCGCCAGCCGGAACGCCTTCGCCCCGCCGCCGAGCGCCTTCAACTCCTCGCGGCAGCGCTGCCGTGCCTTGACCAGCACACGGTCGAACTTCGGATCGGAGCGCTTCGTGCAGTCCCATGCGACCAGCCACTCGTGGCCGACCTTCTGCCAGCCGAGGTCCTCGACCAGCCGCTTCTCCATGTGCGGCAGGTGCGCGGCCCCGTAGTAGATGCCGAGCTTCTTGCGGCCCTTCTCGACCTCGCGCGCCAGCACCTCGAGGCACTTCTCGTTGCGCCCCTCGAGCAGCGTGCTGCCGCCGCCGCCGGCAGTCATCATCTCGACCTGCTCGAGCTGCGTCGCCGCCAGCATGCGGATCGAGTGGCGGCCCTCGCCGGAACGGAACGCCTTGATCAGGTCGAATGCCGACGCCTGCGACCTGCCATCGCCTTCCTCCTCGGTCCGCGCCGCCGCTGCCGCCTGCTGCTCCATGCCCGCGAGCATCATGTCCAGCATGATGGACAGCATGCTCTCGCCGCGCGCGTCCATGCTGGCGGCGAACTCGGCCGGCGTCATGTCGGCGTGCACGAAGTTGGTGGCCTGGTAGTCGATCTCGTCGAGCTGGAAGCTGAGTTCGAGCACGTTCTTCATGCCGCGCTGCAGCAACGCCACCGGGTTCATGCCCTCGTCGCGGTCCTTGGTCGGGCGCGTGTCGGCCTCGGCGACCAGCTCGTAGAGCAAGGCGTCGCACAGGGTGAAGCGATCGTTCAGCGTCGCGTAGCAGGCCTGGTCGGCGATGTGCACGGCGCCGAACAGCGTCAAGGTGACGTCGCCCTTCCGGTAGGTCGTGATCGCGGTGTCGAGGTGGCCGCCGTCGCCGACGGCGACGAAACGCACGAAGTCGCTCGGCGTCCTGGTCGGCTCGTCGGAACCGGCCGCCGCCGGCGCGGGTGCGGGCGCCGTCGGCTTCGGCGCCGGCTCCTGCTGCGCCAGGGCAGCAGCACATGCGAACGTCAGGGCGAACG
>CANGSN010000349.1 GCA_947455805.1 Planctomycetota bacterium | reverse complement strand
CCCCGCCTGCCGCGCCCGCGACCGGCCACTCGTGCCAACCGGCGAAGCGCTGCGGCGCGCGACCACCGTCCTTCACCTGCCGCAGCTCGAGCCCGCCACCGGCGACCGCGAGCACGACGTCGCGCGTGCTGCCGCGGCACACCACGATGTCGTCGTAGGCGACGCCGGCGAGGTCCTGCGCGATGCGTTCCTTCACGTCGTCGTCGGGCACTTCGAAGCCCTCCAGATCCGGGCACGCGCGCTGCGCCTTGCTCCACGCGAGCCACGGTGCACGGTCGTAGAGGCCGAACGACGCCTTCGGCAGGCGGAACGGCGCCACCTCGCCGCCGCACGCCACGGCCTGCGCGACGAACGGTTCCGGCAAGCGCACGTCGTGGCGTTCGACATAGTGCGCGAGGCCCTCGGGCCACACGGAGCGGCCGTCGGTGAGATCGCTCTTGCCCATCGCCGCTTCGCCGCAGTCGAAGCGGCAGAACGACGCCTCGGGATAGCGGACGAGCACCTTGCCCGCGCGCAGGTAGCGCAGCACGAGGTCGCGCGAGCGCGGATCCCAACCACCGACCAGCGCCTGCGGCCGCGGCAGCGTCGACGGCGCGAACGGCGAGAACCACCAACCGAGGACTTCGAGTCGTTGCATGCGTCTGCGCCGCCGCGTGCCCGTTCGCGACCTGCGAAGCGCGGCGGCCCGCGGGCGGCCACGACACGCTAGCAGACGTGCGAGCCGTGGCCACGGCAGCGACACGATAGGCTGCGCGCGTGCTCCCCACGTTCCTGCTCGTCACGGCGATCCTCGCACCGCAGCAACCCGCCAACCCGCCGACACCGGCCCCGGCGACGGCGTCCGCAGCGAGCCCCGGCATGAAGCCGGAGCAACCGCGCGAGCTCGGCCTCGCCGCACGGTTCCCCGACGACGTCGGCATCACAAGCCATGCTTCGGTGCGGTTCGCCACCAGCTTCGAAGACGGCTTCGCCGGCTGGACGCGCACGAACGACCGCATCTTCTCGCTCGTCGACGACGCGGCGTTCGCACACGGTGGCAAGCGCTGCGCTCTCGCGACAGCGACGCGCGGCAAGGACACCGGCGGCGAGATCCAATGGCGCACCACGAACGGCGAGGACCGATTGTTCGTGCGCTTCTACTGCCGCTTCGCCCCCGACGCCGTCTGGCCGCACCACTTCGTCAAGCTGCGCGCTCTGGCGCCAGGCTGGGACGGACCCGCCGGGGCGGCGCCGCCGGGCGACAAGGGCTTCTGGACCGGCATCGAGCCACTGCGCGGCAAGTGGCGCTTCTACACGTATTGGCACCGCATGCGCGGCTTCAACAATCCGGGTCCCGTCGCCGGCACCAACGACGACGGCACCGCGACGACCGCCGACAACGACTTCTTCGGCAACAGCTTCACTCCCGACGGCCAGACCGAGGTGCCGCGCGATCGCTGGATCTGCGTCGAGGCGATGCTGCAGGCGAACACGCCGGGACAGAGCGACGGCGCGATGACGTTCTGGATCGACGGCGTGCGCGTCGGCGACTACCGCACCGGCGCGCCGGTCGGGCAGTGGCTGCGCAACCTGTGGATCACCTCGGGCCCGAAGCTGACGAAGCCGGTGCCGTTCCCCGGGTTCGACTTCCGCACGACGACGGCGCTGCGCGTCAACGAAGTGGCGCTGCTGTGGTACGTGTCCGAGGACTACGCCAAGCTCGGCACCGCCGAACGGAATCGGGTCTGGTTCGACGACGTCGTCGTGGCGACGGAGTACATCGGGCCGAAGCTGGCCGCCCCGAAGGCCGACGACGGCAAGTCCACGTCGCGCTGACGCCAGCGGCGTGAAACGTCCCGCAGCGGCCCCGACCTCGCGCGCGCGCGCCTCGCACGCACGCGCCCGCCACCGACACCGCTGCGGGAACGACATCGCGGCGACGCCTCCACTCGGCGCCGCCACCATGCGTCATGCGTCATCCGTCATCGCCGTCGAGCCGCGACCGCTGCGGTCGTCGGCTCCTACCGGGCGGGCGATGCCGACATCCTCGCGTTCCTCAATACGGAACGACCTGGGCCGCGTCCGAGAACGTCGGCATGCCGTAGTCGTCGATCTCCCACTGGCAGAAGATCGGGATGCCGATCAGCGCCGGCGTCAGCACGACCGGCTGCTGCACCGTGGCGATGCCTTCGTTGTTGGTCGTCGCCGGGATCAACGCGAACACCGAGCTGACCCACGCGACCGGGCCGACGTCGGGCGCCGATCCGAGCATCAGCGTCGCCGCGGCGAAGCGCACCGTGTTGCCGACGCCGACCTTGAACCAGTCGGGGGTCGGCGCCGTCGGCACCTTCGGCGGCACGTCGGCGAGGATCTGCGCCAGGAAGCCGCTCGGGCCCGGCGTCGCCGCGCCGTAGAGGTTCGCGCCGAACGGATGCAGTTCGCTGTAGAGCTGCGGCCGGTCGAACGGGAACGTCTCCGCCGCGACGCGCGGGTCGGTCAGGCCGTTCAGCAGGAAGTCGAGCACGTCCGCCTGCTCTGACGGCGACAGCGGCGGGTCGAAGCCGAGGCGCCCCGGCTGGTGGTTGTAGAAGTCGATCAGGTCCTGGTGCGTCAGCACGAAGACGTTGCTGATGCCGTCGCTGCCGTGGCCGGTGCTGAAGAACTTGCGGTGCAGGCCGAGATTGCGCAGCGTCGGCGTCTTGCGGCGCCCTTGGCCCGGCAGGTCGATGTCGTGCTCGAGGCCGTCGGAGAACAGGTTGTCGAACGGGTCGACGGTGCCGTTCGGGCCGAGCGCCGGCGCGCTGGTGGCACTGTGGCACCGGAAGCAGTCGCCGCGCGTCTCCATCAGGTGGAAGCCGTGGATCTGCGCGGGCGTCAGCGTGCCGCGGTCGATCGGCGCCTGGTCGGGGATCAGCGTGCGGTGGTAGTGCGCCAGCGCCAGCGCGAAGCGTTCGCGGGTGACTCCCTGCATGCCGCCGAACTGCGGGTGCCAGTGGAACACCTTGTCGAAGATCGCGTCGTAGGTGGCGTACGCCGTGGTCATCCACTGCACGTCCGGCGGGATCGTCGACGGGTCGACGAGCGCCAACGGATACGAGCGGTTCAGCTTGGCCTGCAGATGGCCACCGAGCCACGTGAGGCTCTCGTGCCCCATCTCGACGTCGTTGGCCGGAGGCCCCACTGCGAGGTCCTCGAGCGCGGCCCAATCGGTGAAGTTCGGGATCGGGTTGCCGAAGTCGTCGTGGAACTCGATGCCGGCGCGGCTGTCCCAGAACAGCCGCTCGAACATGTAGGCGCCGATCATCGTCGGCGCTGTGACCGGCGTGACCTGCCGGCTGACGTCGGTCGACGGATTGACCTGGAAGCCGTAGTCGATGGACCCGGTGTCGGACTGGCGGATCACGCCGAACGAGCCGAAGTTGCCGTTCGCATGCACGGCGCCCAGGCGATCGTCGGTGCCGCCGGCGCGCGGCGCGTGGCAGGTGCCACACGCCATCGTGTTGCTGGTCGAGACCTGCTCGTCCCAGAACAACACCTTGCCGAGTTCCGCGATGCGGTCGCGGCGCGCGATGTCGGTCGGGGACGCCGTGCTGCGCGGGAACAGGTTGCCGTCCGGCGCCGCGGGATGCGGCCAGTTGGAGGTGTCGGGCGGCTCGCCGATCAGTCCGGCGACGTGGGTGCGCTGCGCTGCGAGCGGCAGCGCGAACAGGCCGAGAACGGCCGTGCCTAGCCAAAGTGGGAAATGGGGCATGGGAACGTGCTGGCTCCTGCCGAGAGGAAGGAGTCGAGCCGTCGAGGAGCCAACGACGGCCGGACACGAGACGAGGGCGAACACGGGGACGGCCCGCACGACCTCGTGGGTACTTCCCCAGGAAGGCACCTCGTCTGTGCCTGTATTTGGTCACGAGACTGTCACGGCGCGAGATCGCTGGCGCCTCGCGACACACCCCGCCGCCGGCGCGCGCGCACGCAACTGGACGCCGCCGCGCCGCGGCCGTACGCGTTCCGCATGCCGAGCTTCCACCGCTCCTCTTCGTCGTCGTCTCGTCTGCCCTTCGCCTGGTCCCGGCGCGCACTGGCGCCGTTCGCGCTGACGCTG
>CANGSN010000348.1 GCA_947455805.1 Planctomycetota bacterium | reverse complement strand
TCGTCGGCTCCTACCGGGCGGGCGATGCCAACAACCTCGGGGTTTCGCTCGGTTCCAATCGCGCCCCCGTCGCCCCCTGCGGCTGGAAACGCGGCCACCGTCATCGCCGTTGAGCCGCGACCGCTGCGGTCGTCGGCTCCTACCGGGCGGGCGAGGCCAACACCCTCGCGGTACTCAGTAGTCGTTGCGCAGACGCAGGCCGTTGGTCGCGTCCAGCACGAGGACAGGCGACGAAACGTCGAACGTGAACACCTGCAGCCACGCGTCGAGGCCCGGCAACGCCGGCATCAGGATGGGGAACGACGCGCCGCCGGTCGGCCCGAGCGCGAACGGCGCCTGCACTTCGGCCGAGGTCAGCAGCGTGCAGGCCGACCACGGTGCTGGCAGCGGCACCGCCAGCTGCGCGCTGCCGAGCGCCAGCAGGCCGATGCCATTCTGCGGCCCGTTGGCGACGGTGATCGTCGCCACGTGCGAGCCGTCCGGCTGCGGCGCCAGCGACGCCGCGAGCGTCGCCGCCTGGCACGGCCCCGCGAACGTCGTCGCACTGGCCGTCAGCTGCAGGCCGAGGTGGTCGAACAGCGCCTTGCCCATCTGCTCGCCGACGAGGCGGTAGTCGGCCTCGGTGTTCCACGTCACCGTGTCCGGTCCGCGCCGGTAGGTGCCTTCGAACGTGATCGCCATCACCGGCGATTGCAGGCCGGGCGCGTTCAGCCAGCCGCTGACCGCGGTCCAGCGGTCGTGGCACATCGACTCGACGAACGGCCGCGTCGTCAGCGCGCTGCTCTGCGTCGTGCCGAGCGCCACGAACGGGCTGCGCGCGTCGAACTGCGCGATCCACTGCCCTTCGATCTGGTTGACCAGCGGGATGACGCCGGTGTTGTTCGTCGTCGGGTTCCACGACGCGTTGGCGACGTGCTGGAAGTGGAACGGGTAGGCGACGCCGTGCGAGCTGTGCAGGTTGAGCAGCACGCGGATCGGGTTGCTGGCCGGGCTGGCGACCGTGCCCATGTAGCCCTCGATCGCCGTGCGCAGTGCGATGATCTCCGGCACCGTGCTCGTGTACGGCGCCGACCACTGGTTCTCGAGGTTCACCGAGTTCGCGTTCGTGCGGTAGTTGCCGAGGAACACGCCGTCCGGGTTCGCCATCGGCACGATCTCGATCAGCGCCTGGTCGAGCAGCACCGCCGCCATCGGGTCGCTGCTGCGCAGCCAGGCGACGAACCCTTCGAGCGTGAAGTAGCTGGTGGTCTCGGCGGGATGGATGCCGGAGTGGATCCAGACGCGCTGCTTGCCGGCGTCCGGCACCGCGGAGTCCGTCATCTCGATCTTGTGGATCGGCCGACCCTGCACCGAGTTGCCGATCGGCACGATGCTGCGCACGCGCGGGTCGCCGTTCAGCGTCGCCAGCCACGCGTCCTTGCGCGTCACCGAGTACGGGAAGTACTTGGCCAGCCGGAACGCGGTGACGCCGGCGGGCACGGTCACGGTGAAGCGATGCTGCGTGCTGCCGATCAGCGTCGGCACGGCGCTCGTCGGCAGGCGCGTGTAGTCGCCGAACGTCGTGCCGTTGGTCGACAGCGACCACACCGGCAGGATGATGTCGGTGTAGCCCGCGTTGGCGATCGTGATCTGCAGCGTCTGCCCCGGCACCAGGCTGCCGAGCTGCGCGTGCCACCAGCGGCGGAAGCTCGTGCCGAGCGCCGCGTTGGCGTTGTCGTCCTCCATCGTCATCGTCACGTTCCAAGTCGCCGTGGTGCCGGCGGCGACCGTGGCCGAACGCAGGCGCATCGTCTCGCCGGCGAAGGTGACCACCGGCGTCTGGGCGAAGGCCGCGGCCGCGATGGCGACGACGGCGCACGACGGCGTGAGCGCCGCGAGGAGACGAGAAGGCATGGGCGAGAAGGGTCGCCCGCGCCGCGCGGCCCGTCAACCGGCGGGCGTTTCGGCGAGCGCCGCAGCGACCAGCGCCACGACCTCGTCGGCGCATCCCCACGACAGCGTGTAGCCGCTGCCGCCGTGGCCATAGTCGTGCACCAGCACGCCGCCGTCGGCGCGCCGTTCCCGTTCGAGGCGCACCTGCGAACGGCACGGCCGCAGGCCGACCTTGACGACCTCGATCGCGGCCGAGCGCAACGCCGGTACACGCGCCTCGACGCCGGCGAGGATCGACTGCGTGTCGCGCGCGTCGACCGCGAGGTTGTCGTCGTTCGCCTGCGCAGTGCCGCCGAGCACGATCTGGTCGCCGCGCGGGATCACGTAGAACGGCTGCGCCTCGGTGTCGTCGATCAGCGCCGGCAGCTGCAGGCCCGGCGGCCGCCGCACGCAGACGACCTGCCCACGCACCGGGTGCACGTCGCGATCACCGCAGAGCGACGCGGCGCCGAGCCCGCTGCAGTGCACGACCACGGGCGCCGCCGCGAACGCTTCGTCGAGGCTCTGCAGATGGCGCCGCACCAGCCGCCCGCCGAGCGCCTGCAGCCGCTGGCGCAGCCACGGGAAGTGCACGCGCGTGTCGCACACCGGCACCTGCAGACGGATCGCCGCACCGTGCGGCGTCGGCACGTCCGCGGCGCGCAGGTGTTCGATCGTCGAGGCAGCACCCGCCCACCACGGCGGGCCGGCATCGGCGGCGAGCTCTTCGACGACCTCGCTCATGCAGACGCCGCTGTGCGGTTCGTTGGCGAACGCCGCCAGCTGGCGGAACGTCGCCGCCGCCCAGCCGAGCACGCGTTCGCGCGGTTCGGCGAGGAACGGATACCAGATCGCCGCGGCGACCGCGGACACGGTGTCGGCCGGCTCGTCCTTGCCCCACACCTCGACGTCGTGGCCGCGCTCCCGAAGGCGGATCGCGGCGGCGAGGCCGATCGCGCCGGCGCCGACGACGACGACGCGCGGCTTGGCGGGCGCGTTCGTGCCTTGGCTCGTCATCACCGCACGGTAGTGGCAGCGGACGGCCGCGCACAACGCACTCGCATGGGCACGCGAGCTGCCTACCATCGCCGCATGACTGCCGTTCCCGCTCCGAACGCCAGACCTCGACGCCCGCTGTCGCGGCGACGCCGCCTGCTGTTCGCGCTGGTGCCCGTGTTCGCCCTGCTTCTGCTCGCCGAGCTCGGCATCCGCCTGGTGCGCGCGCCGCTGCACTTCGGCAGCTTCCGCGCGCTGCGCACGGACCTGATGAAGCGCAACTACCCGGCCGAGCTCGACGCGACGCTCGGTTACGTGCCGCGCCCGGGCTTCGCGAGCCGCGACAACCACTGGGGCACGCAGGTGTCGATCGACGCCGACGGCATGCGCAAGAATGGCGGCCCGACGCCGCCCGGCGACACGGTGATCGCCTGCGTCGGCGATTCGTTCACGTTCGGCGACGAGGTCGACGACGACGCTTCGTGGCCGGCGCGCCTCGAGGTGGCGATGCAGAAGCCGGTCAAGAACGGCGGCGTCTTCGGCTACAGCCTGACGCAGGCGGTGCTGCGCGCCGAGGCGATGCTGCAGCGCTTCCGCGTCGACACGCTGGTGGTCGCGTTCATCCCCGACGACCTCGTGCGCAGCGAGTTCGAAAAGCGCTACACGAAGCTGCCGTGGTTCGAGCTCGTCGGCGACGGCATCGAGCTGCGCGGCGTGCCGATCGCGCACGACACCGACGCGGACGCCGGCGACGCGACGAAACGCTGGAAGGACGCGCTCGGCTGCAGCGCGCTGGTCGACGCCGTGCTGGCGAACACGCTGCGCGCGTGGTGGTTCGAGAACGAGAAGCAGGTCGTGCAACCGTCGCTGCAGGGTCGCCACGTGGAGCTCGGCAAGAAACTGCTCGAACGCATCGACGCGCGCTGCCGCGCGCAGGACGTGCGCCTGCTGGTCGTGCTGCTCGGCGAGGATCCGTTCCCCTACGCGCTCGAGGTGCTGCAGCACGCCGAGCAGAAGGGCATGCAGGTGCTCGACCTCGCCAGCCGCTACCGCGCGCTGCTCGCCGCCGACGCGTCGCTGCGCACGAAGTGGTTCCGCGGCCACATGACGCGCGAAGGCAACGAGTGGGCGGCGCAGCAGATCGCCGCCGTGCTGCGCACGCAGCGCTGAG
>CANGSN010000347.1 GCA_947455805.1 Planctomycetota bacterium | reverse complement strand
GCTGGCCGAAGCGAACGTGTCGGCCGACGCACGGCTCGGCTTCGTTCTCGTTTCGACCAAGGCCGACCTGCGCGGCATCGTCGCCGGCGATCCCGGCGATGGCCTCGGCATGCCCGGCCGCCTCGCCGCACGGCTGTCGGTGGCGCTCGGCGGCGGGCCGTTGCTCGGCGCGATCTCGTGCGCGTGTGCCTCCGGCCTCGTCGCGCTGGCGACGGCCTCGCGCCACCTCCACCTCGGCACCGTCGAACGCGTGCTCGTGCTCGGCGTCGACGTGCTGCATCCGTTCGTGCTCGCCGGGTTCGGCAGCCTGCACGCGCTCGATCCGCAGCGTTGCCGTCCGTTCGATCGGGCGCGCCGCGGCGTCTCGCTCGGCGAGAGTGCGGCGGCACTGGTGCTCGGGGCCGCGCCCGCACCGGACCGCAACCTCGGCAGCCTGATCGGCCACGGCGGCGCCAACGACGCGTGCCACGTCACCGGTCCCGATCGCCAGGGTGCGGGCCTCGCGCTCGCGAGTGCCCGCGCGATCGCCGCTGCGGGCCTCGTTCCCAACGACGTGGACGTCGTGCACCTGCACGGCACCGCGACCGCCGCCAACGACGCGACCGAAGCGATTGGACTCGCCGGCCTGTTCGGCGGCCGCACGCCGCCGGCGTTCGGCACCAAGGGCCAGACCGGGCACACGCTCGGCGCGTCGGGTGTGCTGGAGACGATCGTCACGCTCGCCGCGCTGCAGCGCGCGCATGCGCCGGCGAACGTCGGCCTCGACGATCCCGACGTCGATCCGGGGCTCGATCTCGTGCGCACGCCGCGAACGCTCGCGCGCGCGCGCCACGCGCTGAAGGTCGCCAGCGGCTTCGGCGGCGTGCAGGCGGCGACGGTGGTGCGCGCATGAGTGCGTTCGCGCCGACCGTGCTCGCCGTCGGGGTCGTCGACGAACGGCGCATCGCTGGCACCTCGGGTGTGCACGTGCCGTGGACACAGCTCGGCCAGAACGCTCCCGGCGATGGCCGCACGTTCCGCGCCGTGTTCGGCCGCAGCGACGAGACGTTCCGCCGCCTCGATCCGGCGTCGCGCACGCTGGTGCTCGCCGGGGCTGCCGCCGGCCTGCCGCAGGTGCTGCCCGCGGGTCGCGCTGCGGAGACAGGACTCGTCGTCGAAACCACGCTCGGTTGCCTCGACGCCGACCTGCGCTTCGCGGCCAGCATGACCGCCGGCATGTGTGACGGACCGGTGTTCGCCTACACGCTGCCGAGCACCGGCCTCGGCGAACTGGCGCTGCGCCACGGCCTGCGTGGTCCGACCGTGTGCTTGTCGACGATGGCGGCGCAGCGCGGTGCAGCGCTGCGCGAAGCGGCGCTGCTGCTGGCCACCGGCGAGTGTGATGTCGTCGTCGCCGGGCTCGTCGACGTGCTGGCGACGCCGTGCGATGGTGTGGAGGCGGGTTGTCGCACGGTGCTGACCGTGCTCGCGTCGCCGCGATTGGCATTGACGGCGGTGGCGCCGTGGCCGGGCGAGGATGCTGCGGCCTACGAACGGCTGCTCGCGGCGGTCGTGGGCTGAGCCAGTCTCCGACGGGCTCGAGGCGGAGTGGAATGCGCAGCTTGGATGCGAGCGTGCCTTCTGCCCCGAATCCCTCAGTTGCGGCGGCAGACGACGATGAGGCGGTCCTGAGGCAACGCTTGCGGGTTGCCGATCTCGGTCGAGATCTGCGTGAACAACGGCACCAAGCCATCCTTCGCCAGTTGGTTGAACATCTCGGTGAGCCGGGGGTTCTCGACGTAGCTGGTGTCGGCGCGCCAGCTGCCGTGGAAGATCGGCTTGCTCATCACCACCACGTAGGGGTCTTGCTTGGGCGCCTGTGGGGCGGTCGTGTTGGCGAGCAGCAAGCCGAGTCCGAGGATGAGGGAGATGCCGAGGAGGGTGCGTCGCATTCGGACATGCTAGCTGGCGAGGCCGCAGGCGAGGCTGGGCCCTTGCCGCGGGAGCGCCTCCTCGCGGCGCCCGCCGGCATGTTCGTCGTGAATCCATGCAACGCGAGCGGCCTGGCGATCCAGTAGGGGCGATGTTCGATCGGCCGACCCGACTGTTCCTGCGCTGGCGCGATCGCGGCGATGCCGCAGCGCTCGCCGAACTGTTCGACCGCACCGCGCCGGAGCTGCTGCGGCTGGCCCTGCATCTGTGCCGGCACGCGGTCGACGCGGAGGACGTGCTGCAGGCGACGTTCCTGGCGGCGATCGAGAGTGCGCAGCGCTTCGAACGCAACCAGCGCGTGCTGCCGTGGCTGACCGGGATCCTGACGCATCGGGCCCTGGCCGAGCATCGGCGGCGGCAGCGCACGCCGGTGGCCGCGGCCGAACAGGAGCGGGCGGGCGGCGAGCGGGAGCCGTTCCAGCATGCGCAAGCGAGCGAACTGGCAGCGAGCACGCGGGCGGCCATCGATCGCCTGCGCGAGCCGTATCGCCAGCCCACCATGTTGCGCCTCGTGCATGGCATGGAACCGGCCGAGATCGCGTTGGTGCTGCAGCGCAGCCCCGGCACCGTGCGCGCGCAACTGCATCGCGGGCTCGAGCAGCTGCGGCGGTTGCTGCCGGCCGGCCTCGCGACGTTGCTGGCGGTCGGTGCGTTCGCGGGCCGTGGACTCGCGGCGGTGAAGCAGGCCGTGCTCGCCGCGTCGCACACGCACGTGGTCGCCGCGAGTGCGGCCACCACATCCGGATTCATCGCGGGAATGCTCATGGGGAAGAAGCTCGTCGTCGGTGTCGGTGCGGTGTTCGTGATGCTCGCCTGGTTCGCATGGACCGCCGCGTGGCCCGACGGAACCGATGCGGAACGCCTGGCCGTGGTCGCGGCGAGCCCGCCGGACGTCACGAGTGGTGCTTTGGCGACCGCGGCGCCGACGTCCACGGTGATGTCGCCAGCAAGCGAACGCACGGACGCGACGCCGTCGGCCGCGGGCACGCCGTGGCCGCTGCGCGGGAAGGTCGTCGACGGCGCGACCGGCTCGCCGATCGCAGGCGCCACGGTGTCGTTGACGGGGCCGCGGCGGCTGACGCTGCTAGAAGTGCAGCGCGAGCTCGGTCGCGCCGCCCCGCCGCAGGCCAACGGTGTGCCGGATGGTGTCGGCGCGCCCTGGCAGCCGTCTCGCCTGCCGGACGCCGTGCTCAGTGGCGACGTGCCGCACGACGTCCTGCTGCCGCCGAACGCGTCGATGCCGCGGCTCGCCACGACCACGACCGACGCCGCCGGCATGTTCGATCTCGCCGTGCCCACGACCGGCGGCATGGTGCGCGTCGAACAGGCTGGCTACGGGATCCGCTTCGAAACGATCGCCGAGGCACCCCAGCACCCGGTGCGGATCGAGCTGTGCAAGCTGCGCACGGTGCGCGGACACGTGCGCACCGACGACGGCACCCCATTGCCGCAAGCCGTGCAGCTGGTGCTGCGCGCGATCGAGGGCGTGTGGTTCGCCACCACCGATCCCACGGGCCGCTTCACGGTCGACGTCGCAGCGCCGCAGCTGAGCGTCGAGAGCCATACGCACGGTCTCGTCGTCGTCCATGGCGAACAGGATCGCCGCTTCGACCGCGAGGAGGAGCTCGTGCTGACGCGCTTCGGCGGCCCGCGCCTGCACGTCGTCGATGCGGCCACGCAGCGCCCGATCGAGATCGTGCGGATGGCGTCCTGGGACATCCATGGCTACCCGAAGCGGGCGGCGGCGTTGTTCGCGCCCGACGGCTACGTGTGGCTGCATTCGCCAGAGAACTTGTCGGCAGAGTTGGACCCGCGGCCGAACGAGCGGCGCGACCCACTCGTGCCGCGGCTCGTCGTCTGGAGTGATGGCTATGGCAGCGAAGAACTGCGCGACCTGCCGATGCCGGGCAAGGACCCTGCGACCATCGAGGTGCGACTGCATCGAGGAGAGGTGTCCGCGCTGCGCGGGACGATCTCGCGCGCCGGCACCCCGCTGCCTGGCGTGACCACGCTGCTGCGCCCCGCGGCGCGCCTGCAATGGGGCGACCACGAATGGATGACGCTCGCGGCAGCCACGACCGACGAGCACGGCCAGTTCGAACTGACGGCACCCGCCGGC
>CANGSN010000346.1 GCA_947455805.1 Planctomycetota bacterium | reverse complement strand
GAGTTCGCCGGCCACGACGCCGGTGCACTCGCTACCCTCGACACCTTCCCGCCCCCGGAGTCCTTGCGATGATCGCCCGCGCCTTGCTGTCCTCGTTGTTGCTGCTGGTCGCCGTTCCGGCGCAGCAGAGCGAACCGAAGCCCGTCGTCGTCAAGCCGGCACCGCAGGAGCCGAAGGCGCCGGACGCCGGCAAGCAGGGCGCCGGCAAGCAGGATGCGAAGGCCGATGCGGTGCTGGCCGAGGTGCAGAAGCAGCTGCAGCAGGAAGGCATCACCTACGACGCCACCGCCGGCACCATCGCCGTCAAGGCTGTGGTCAACCAGCCGCAGGACCCGATCGAGTACCTGCTGATCCATCGCAAGGGCAAACGCCACGAGGCGATCTTCGTCACCAAGGCCAAGCCGAGCGTGCTGAACGGAGCACTGCTGATGCTCGGGCTGAAGCAGGGCAAGAACGCGACCTACGTCGAGAAGAACCCGCCGCCGACGCTGGAAGAGGTGCAGAAGGGCGCCGACCCGCTGGTGGTGACGCCGCCGCAGGGCGAGCCGTTCTGGATCACGGTGCGTTGGCGCGTCGGCGAGGACACCGAGAAGGAGAAGGCCAAGGTCGTCGAGCACTGCGTCGAGGACCTGATCCTCGACCGCACGACCGGCGAGCCCGCGGTCGACTGCTCGTGGATCTACCTCGGTGGGCGTCTCGCGCAGCTGTACCGCGACGAGCCGGAGGTGTTCGTCGCCGACTTCGAAGGCAACCTCGTCAGCGTCTGCTACCTGACGCCCGACAACCATCTCGGCACGATGGTGCACAAGAACGCGCGCGACGACCAGAACTGGTGGATGACGACGCTGGTGCCAGCCCCGGAGACCGAGGTCGAGTTCGTGTTCCACCGCGCGATGCCGAAGCTGCAGCAGGAGCGGCTGCAGCGGCTGAAGGCGAAGGCGGCGGAGGCGAAGCCGGTGGCGCCGGGCGAGCAGCAAGGCGACAAGCCAGGCGAAGCGAAGGAGCCGCCGAAGCCGGCGGGTGGTGCGGGCTCGGGTGCGGGCACCGGCGGCGGCGGCAACTGACCGCCGCCGTCGGCGTCACGGGTACAGCACCGTCTTGCCCGCCGTCGACGCCGCCAGCAGGCCCGGCACGTTCGGGTCGAGCAGGATCCACTGGAAGAACATCGGCGCGTAGGACAGCGCCGCGGTCTGTGGGATCGGCACCGGCATCGTGAACTCGCCGACGCCGCTCGGCAGCATCGGGCTGCCGGTGACGTCCATCGCCACCGAGATCCAGCTCTCCGGCATGCCGAGCACGGCGAGGTTGATGGGCAGCGGCGCGCCGAGGTAGCTCGTGTTGCTGAAGCCGAGCACGATCGACGCCGCCACTGCGTTCGGCACGCCGCTCAGGGTGACCTGCCAACCGGTGTTGCCGAGGAACGGCGCGCCGCCGCGCATGCCGCAGCGGCCGAACTGGCTCCAGCCGAAGCGGTACGGCGCCGCCAGTTCGTAGAGGAACTGGCGGTTCAGGGCGGGCGTGGTCCCCGGCACCTCGACGACGCAGGCGAGGCGCAGTTCCGACGGGGCGGTTCCCGACGGGCGGTAGGCGTCGAGGCTCAGTGCTATGCCGCCGCGCGGGCCGACCACCGCGAGCGGAACCGTCAGGTCGCCGCAGAACTGCACGCCGGTGAGCTGGAAGTCGTAGCCCGACCACTCGAAGCCGTTGACGCGCACCGGGCCGCTCGGCGTCGCGCGAACGGCGCGGCTGAAGCCGTAGAAGGAGCCGAGGTCCTCGTCGTAGCCGAGGCCGACGCAGTCGTTCGGCACCGATCGCAGGTCGAGCACGAGGCCGGTGCGGCTGACTTCGACCGCCTGGCCCTGGCCGCTGCTGTCGTTGCCGGTGAGCCAGAACGAGCCGTTGCCGAGGTTGCCGGTCGACTCGTAGGTGAGGCCGAACGGTTGACCGGGCGGCAGCGGGAAGCCCGCCAGCACGACGTCGCGCGCCGGCACCAGCGAGCCGGCGAGGTTCAGCGCCTGCAGCACGACGTTGCCGCCGGCGGGGCGGCGGTCGACGAGCGCGTAGACGAAGCGCTGCGTGGTGCCGGCGGCGACCGGCAGGTCGGCGACGGTCAGGTCGCCCGGGCCGAGCGGCACCGTGGTGCCGTTGTCGGGCAGCGTCGTCGTCTGCACCACCGTGCCGACGGCGTTCAACTGCACGATCGAGTGCGACGTCGTCGTGGCGCCGCGCGTCGCCACCCAGTAGTTCCGCGCGAACGTCGGCGCCGGGCCTTCGACGACCGCGACCGCGGTGCAGGTGGCACCGGTCTGTTGCGTCAGGTCGATCAGCGGCCCGTCGCGCTCGCCGAGGGCCTTGCCCGTCTCGTCGGCGCCGGGCTGCACGCACTTGCTGTTCACGTACAGGTTGTCGATGCCGACCGTGCCGAACGCGGTCTCGAGGAACGTCCACTCGATCGTCTCGTCGTCGGGCTGCGGGTAGAGCTGCGCTTCGACGGTGATGCGCTCCCAGCCGTTGCCGAGCGGCTCGACCTTCTCGGTGACCGACGAGCGCTTGTAGTTGGCGAGGTCCTGCTCGATCGCCTTCTTGATCTCGCCGCTGCTGCCTTCGAACGCGTCGAACTGGAACCAGAAGATCTTGACCCAGTCGAGGTGCGGGTCGTTGTCGACCTTCAGCTTCAGCAGGGCCGTGGTCGGCGTGCCGCCGCCGACGAGGCCGAGCACGCCGACGTGGCCGTTCAAGGTCGGGATCCACACCGCGTTCGACGGCGCCGTCCACGACGTCTCGGCCGGGTTGTACCAGGGTGCTGCGGCGACGACCGCGGTCGGTGCTGGCGGCTGGCCGGCGACGAACGGCGTGTCGAAGTTCCAGAACAGGCTGATGCCGACCTCGTGCTGCACGCCCCACCACGGCGGCGGCTTCTCCTGGCCGAGGGCGGCGGCGGCGAGCAGGGCGAGCGGGAGCGCCAGCAGCGTGCGTGGAAGAGCGTTCATGGTGTCGGTCCGAGCAGGGAAGTCAGCGTGGTGCAAGATCGCCGGGCAGGCCGTACTTGCGGCGCTCGGCGTCGGTGGGGGTGCGCAGGGGAAGACGTCGGGCGGCGGCGACGGGATCCCTCGGCCAGACGCACGTCGTGCCGTCGGTCGCGCAGGTCGCCAGCCAGGAACCGTCGGGGCTCCACGCGGCGTCGACGACGCTGGCTCGGTGGCCGCGGAACCACAGGTGGTCGCTGCGGTCGGCGAGCCGCCACAGGTGGGCTTCGGCGCCGCCGGTGACCAGGTGTTCGCCGTCGGGAGACGCGAGCGCGAACGCGACCGGCAGGTCGCCGCGGCAGCGCGCCAGTTCGCGGCCGTCCACGTGCAACTGCACGACGCTGCCGTCGCTCGCGGCGACCAGGACCGTGTCGACGCCGGCGAAACGCACCGCGGCGAGGCCCTTCTGGTCGGTGGCGAGTTCGCGCAGCGCGGTCGCCGGGCCCTTGCCGTCGCTCGGCAGGTTCCACAACTGCACGACGCTGGCCTCGCGCGCCAGCGTGGCCGCGAGGCGGCCGTCGCGGCTGGCATCGCCGGCGAGCAATGGCTTCGTCGTCGTCACCAGCGCGGTGGGGTCGCCACCAGCGATCGGCAGCACGCGCACGAGGCCACGTTCCGCTTCGTTGCCGAACAGCAGCAGCGACCGGCCCTCGGCGACGAAGCGCACCGCCATCTGCGGGCCGAGCCCGCGGGCCAGCGTGCACAGCGGCGTGCCGTCTTCGCTGCGCACCAGATGCACGTCGCCCGACGTGGTCGTCGTCGCGATCAGGTCGCCGGCCGGCGCCACGGCGAGGCGCCGCAGCGGCCGTTCGAACGGTTCGCCGATCCAGACCTGGCGGCCGTCCTTGCTCGACCACGCGCGCAGGCGCCGGTCGTCGCCGGCGGTGAACAGGCGCTCGCCGGCGGGATCGAACGCCACCGCCGGAACCTCGCCGGGTTGGCGCATGGTGACGACGCCGCGGTCGCCGGTGAAGTCCCAGACCATCGCGCGGGCGCGGCCGGCGAGGGCCACCGCCCCGCTGCCGTCGGGCAGCAGCGCCACCGATTCGATCGACGGGCCGACCTC
>CANGSN010000345.1 GCA_947455805.1 Planctomycetota bacterium | reverse complement strand
TCGTCGGTGAGGCGTAGCTTCGCCGCTTCGTACTCGTGGGCCGCGAGGTTCTTGCGCAGCGGCAGGAAGAACAGCTCGAGCACCGGCTGCGACAGGCCGAACTCGAGGTCGGTGCCGCCGCCCTCGACGAAGCGCGCGTCGATGTCGGCGGTCGGGTTGCGCAGCAGGCCGGCCTGCACCAGCTCGGCGCGGGCGATGCCGAGGCGCTGCTGCAACGCGCGCACGCGGTGGTTGTGGACCAGTGCGATCTGCACGGCGCGCGCGGCGGTCAGCGGTTCGCGCAGCAGCGCCATCACGTCGTCGTCGCTGGCGCCGGTGGTGGTGTCGGCGTTCGCCGGCAGTTCGACCGCCGTGCGCGCCAGCAGGTCCGCCTGCAGCGCGCGCTGGTCGTCGGCGGGATCGAGCGACGTGCACGCGGCCAACAGGGCCAGTGACGCCGCGGCGAACGGTGGGCGCGCGTTCATCGGCCGTGCCCCGTGCTGGTGCCGTTGCCGGTGCCGCGCGGCTTGCGCTCCGGCATGCGCAGCGTCGACGACGGCGCGCTCTCGGGCGCTTCGTCGGCGGCGGGGGAAGCGGGATGCGACGGCGGCAGTTCGGGCAGCGGCGGCGAAGCCGCGCAGGCAGCGAACAGGCACAACGCCGCGATCGTAGCGGCGGCCTGGACGCGGCGGGTCACTTCGCGCCCTCCGTCGCCTTCGCGCCGTCCTTCGCTTCCAGCTTCGGTTCGGCCTTCGGCTCCTCCTTCGCTGGCGCCGGCTGGTGCACGTGCTTCGGCTTCGCCGGCTGCTCGGCAGCGAGCTTCTTCGCCTTCGCCAGCGCCGCCGCCGGGTCCTTCTTCACTTCGTCGACCGCCTTCGCATCGGCGAGGCGCACGACCTGGCCGTCGACGACGACGAACGCGTTCGGCGCGGTGGGCGTGCCGCGCACCGGGCAGACGTCGTTGCCGAGGTCGACGAGCTTCGGCTCGCCGATCTTCGCCAGCACGGCCTGCGCGTCCTTCTTCGCGACGTCGACGCAGCCGCTGCAGCAGACCGAGAAGCGATTCGCCTGCAGCGTGACGACGACAGCGTCCTTGCCGATCGGCTCGCCGCTGACCGGGCACGTGGTGTTCTTCACCTCGGTGACGACGGGATACGCGGTCTGGTGCGCCTTCGGCACGTCGGCCAGCACCTTCTTGAAGCACGGCTTGCAGCACACCCAGATGCGCCCGAGCTCGGTGTCGACGAACAGCGGCAGCGACACCTTCTTGCCCATGATCGGGCAGCTGGCGTTGGGGGCGGCGGGGACTTCGACGCTGGGCGGCTCCTGCGCCGGCAGGGCGGCGGCGAGCGGCGACAGCAGCAGGAACGGACGGAACAGCGGATGGACGAACGAACGTACGAGCGGATTCACGGAGACCTCGCAGGGAGCGGGGAAGCAACGGACCGGCAGACGCAGGCGTCGCCCGTTCCTTACAACCGCAGCGGCAGCGAGCGCTGTTCGTCGGGCGGCGGGGGCCGCGATGCGCGCACCAGCCACGCCTGCACGCGCGCCGGCGCCGCGACGGCCATCGCCGGCTCGAACGCCGGTTGCGGTGGCAGTGCCATCACCACCGGCGGCGGCTCCGGCGCGTTGCGCACCGGCTGGTCGTCGGCGAGCGGGATCCACTCGCAGCCGCAGTCGTCGGCGGCGAAGTGGGGCGTCTCGTCGCCTGCCTCGGCGCTCCCGCCCGGTGCGTCGGCCGGCGTCTTCGCCTTCGTCGCGCAGCAGCTGCGCACGGGCGCCGCATCGCGCAGAGGCGGCGAGGCACGCTTGGCGCAGCAGCTCGGCGCCGTCGGTTCGATCGCAGCGCAGCCGCACAGGTGCCACAGCGCACCAGCGGGCAGCAACAGCCCGGGCAGCGCCAGCACCAGCAACAGCGAGGCGACGAAGGAACGCATCCGTTGGCTCGGATCATCGGCCGCCGCCGGCCCGACGCCAAGGCCCGGCCGAGAGTTGGTCGGCTCCGCCCGTCGAGGCGGGCGGAGCGGGGTCCGACTCACAGCGGGAACGCGCCCTCGTTGACGCGTCGCCCTTCGAGCGACAGCACCTCGGCGAGCTGGTCCTTCAGCTGCTGCGGCACCTGCCCGTAGACGTCGGTGATCAACGTCTCGTCGGCGGGAGGTCCGTTCTTCTCGGCGGCGGCGATCGCGTCGTTGACGCGCTGCGCGATGCCCTCCTTGAAGCTCGTCTCCTGCGCCTCGCTCCACAGCCCGCGCTTCTGCAGGTAGGTGCGGAAGCGGTCGACGGGGTCCTTCTTCTCCCACGCCTTCACTTCGGCCTCGTCGCGGTAGCGCGTCGGGTCGTCGCTGCTGCTGTGGCCGAGGCGGCGGTAGGTCACGGCCTCGATGAACGTCGGGCCCTGGCCGGAACGCGCGCGTTCGGCCGCGGCCTTGGTGACCGAGTAGACGGCGAGCACGTCGTTGCCGTCGACGCGCACGTAGGGCATGCCGTAGGCCTTGCCCTTCTGCGCCAGCGTCTCCGACGCGGACTGCTTGCTGATCGGCACCGAGATCGCCCACTGGTTGTTCTGGCAGAACAGCACGCACGGGCTCTGGTAGACCGCCGCGAAGTTCATCCCGCAGTGGAAGTCGTTGGCGCTGGTGGCGCCGTCGCCGAGGTAGCCGAGCACGACCACGTCGTCGCCGCGGATGCGCGCGGCCATCGCCGCACCGACGGCGTGGCTCATCTGCGTGCCGATCACCGACGACATGCCGTAGTAGTTGCCTTCCTTGAAGGTGTAGTGGCACGGCATCTGCCGGCCCTTGCAGCGGTCGGCGCCGTTGCCGATCAGCTGGTTGATCGCCTCGGTCAGCGACAGACCGCGCATCATCGCGGCGGCCCCTTCGCGCAGCGCCGGGAAGATCCAGTCGCGCGCCTCGAGCGCGGCGACCGAACCGACCGTCGCCGCTTCCTGGCCGAGGATCGGGCCGTAGAAGCCGATGCGGCCCTGCCGCTGCAGCATCAGCATGCGGCGGTCGAACTCGCGGACCTGCACCATCTGCTCGTAGAGGAACAGCAGCACGTCCTTCGGCAGGTTCGGATCCTTGCCCTTCTGGATCGTGCCGTCGTCTTCGAGCAGGCGCACCAGGCCGGTAGTGGTCGGCATCACGCAGCTGGCGGCGGGCGCCGCCGCAGCCTTGGCGACCGGTGTGGGCTTGGCCGCCACCTTGGCTGGTGCCTTGACCGCCGGCTTGGCCGCTGCCTTGATCGCCGTCTTGATCGCCGTCGCGGGCTTGCCGCCTGCAGCCTTGGCTGCAGGCGAGGCCTTCGCCACCGGCTTCGCCGCCGGCTTGCCCTTCTTCGCCATCTTCGCCGGAGGCATCAGCCGAGGAGCAGGCGGTACGGCTGCTCGAGGTCGTCCTTGACGACGTTCATCCAGCGCGCGCCCGTGGCGCCGTCGACCAGGCGGTGGTCGATCGACACCGACAGGTACATCTTCTTGCCCGCGACGATCGCGCCGTTCTTGACGATGGCGGCGTCCTTGATCGCGTGCACACCCATGATCGCGACCTCGGGGAAGTTGATGACCGGCGTCGCGAACAGGCCGCCGATGTTGCCGGCGTTGGTGATGGTGAAGGTGCCGCCGGTCAGGTCCTCGACCGTGACCTTGCCGTCGCGCGTGCGCGCGGCGAGCTCCTGCAGCTCCTTGGCGAGTTCGCCGACCGACTTGCGGTCGACGTCCTTGATCACCGGCACGATGAGGCCCGAGTCGGTGTCGGTGGCGATGCCGAAGTTGTAGTACTTCTTGATCACCAGCTCCTGCGTGACCTCGTCGAGCGACGCGTTCATCGCCGGGTGTTCCTTCATGGCGGCGACGATCGCCTTCATGATGAACGGCAGGTAGGTGATGTTGATGCCCTTGTCGGCGAACGACTTCTTCGCTTCGCCGCGGATCTTCACCAACTCGGTGACGTCGATGTCGTCGACGTAGGTGAAGTGCGTCGCGGTGTACTTCGACCGCGTCATCGCCTCGGCGATCTTGCGGCGCAGGCCGCGGAACGGCACGCGCTCTTCGCTGCGGCCGGCCGGTGCCGGCGGGATCGCGATCGGCGCGAACACCTTGGCGCCCGGCGCGCCAGCGGCCGGAGCGG
>CANGSN010000344.1 GCA_947455805.1 Planctomycetota bacterium | reverse complement strand
CCGGCCGGCGACGGCGTGTCGTTCGCGGCGACGCTGCGCGGCGAGCCGCAGCCGGAGCGCCCGTTCCTCTACCGCGAATTCGCCGGCTACGGCGGCTGGCAGGCGGTGTGGCAGGGTCGGTGGAAGCTGCTGCGGCGGCAACTGCAGACGCCCGACAAGGCGACGACGGAGCTCTACGACCTCGCCGCCGACCCGGGCGAGAGCAAGGACGTCGCGGCGGCGCACCCGGACGTCGTGCGGGAGCTGCTGGCGATCGCAACCCGCGAACACGTGCCGTCGGCGACGTTCCCGCTGCGCACCGTCGATCCACGCTGAACGGCAACGGCTCCGGAGCGGGTTGTCGGCACCCGACCGTCGCGGAGCGGGCAGTCGGACCGTAGCCTTCCGCGCCCTCCAATGTCCCAGAAGCGCCCTGTAGCACTCGTCACCGGCGCGAACGGCGAGATCGGCCGTTCGTTGATCGAAGCCCTCCATCGCGACGGTCGGTACCGCATCGTCACCCTCGACCTGTCGCCGCTGCCGGAGAAGTACCGGCCGCTGTGCTTCGAGACCTACGCCGGCAACATCCTCGATCGCTACCTGCTCGACCAGCTGGCGGCGCACCACGAGATCGAGGCGGTGTTCCACCTCGCGGCGCTGCTGTCGACGCGCGGCGAACGCGATCCCGAGCTCGCCCACCAGATCAACGTCGAAGGCACGCTGCACCTGCTGCGCATGGCGCAGTCGCTGACGCTGCGGCTCGATCGCCCGGTTAAGTTCGTCTTCCCGAGCTCGATCGCCGCCTACGGCATCCCGACGCTCGAGCAGAAGGCGAAGTTCGGCCGCATCCGCGAGGACCAGGGCCTCGAGCCGATCACGATGTACGGCGTCAACAAGCTCTACGCCGAGCACCTGGGCCGCTACTTCATGCGCCACTACCGCATGCTGTCGGCGAACAGCGAACGCTCGCTGCGCCTCGACTTCCGCAGCGTGCGCTTCCCCGGCCTGATCTCGGCGGAGACGGTGCCGTCGGGCGGCACCAGCGACTACGGCCCGGAGATGCTGCACGCCGCCGCGCAGCGCAAGCCCTACGCGTGCTTCGTGCCGCCCGAGGCGAAGATCCCGTTCATGGCGATGCCGGACGCGGTGAAGGCGCTGATGGGCCTGCTCGACGCGCCGCGCGAGAAGCTGACGCTGCCGGCCTACAACGTCGGCGCCTTCAGCCTCAGCGCCGCCGAGTTCGCCGCGCGCGTGAAGAAGGCGTTCCCGACCGCGCAGACGACGTTCACGATCGATCCGGCGCGCGCGCGCATCGTCGACTCGTGGCCGGAGGACGTCGACGACAGCGCCGCCCGCAAGGACTGGAGCTGGTCGCCCGACTACGGCATCGACCGCGCGTTCGACGAGTACCTGGTGCCGGCGATTCGCGCGCGCTACCGCGACTGACGCAAAGGGCCAGCGCCGGCGCCGTCAGTCGGCGCGCGGCCACGGGATGCTGCGCACGCGCGCCAGCATCGCCCGGTGCAGCAGCGCCGTGATCGCCAGCGCCGCGGCCGCCACCGGCCAGAACCAGCCGAAGTGGGCCGCGACGGCGAGTGCGCCGACGAAGACGGCGCCGGTGCCCATGGTCAGGATCACCATCAGGCAGCCCTGGCCCATGTCGTGCGCGGCCTGGTTCGGCTGGCTCAGCGGCAGCCATGCCGCGAACACACCGGCCAGCAGCGTGTAGAGCGGCAGGGTCGCCGCGAACACGCCGCCGACCGGCAGCACCATGCCGTTGCCGGTCAGCAGCCACAGCAGGCCGAGCACCAACGCCGTGCTCGGCGCCACCAGCCACAGAAGCACCGCCTTGCGGGCGCCGTGGAAGAGCGGCGACCAGTGCGGCAGCGGCGCCGCGCGCAGCAACTCGGCGGCGCGCCACTGCTCCGAGCGCTGCAGCAGGGTCATCGGCGTCATCGGCACGATGGCGAGGTAACCGATCGCGACCAACGCCATGCCCGAACTCACGGCCTCCGACGGTCCGGTGCAAAGGAGCAGCGGCATGCAGACGAGCGGCGCGATGCCGGGCAGCACCTTCAGCTTGGTCTCGCGATCGCGCAGCAGGTAGGCGCTGGCCAGCACGAAGCCGTGGCGCTCGACCGGGTCGCCCATCCACCACCGAAGGAAGCGCGAGTTGACGATCGCGCCGAGCCGCCGGTCGGCGGTGTGCTCGCGCTCGATGCCACTGCCTTCGTGCAACGCCATCAGTCCCTGGCCGAACGAACGCGCCAGCAACCCGAACGCGAGCCAGAAGACGACCGCGGTGACACCGACCGCCAACGCGACCGGCAGCAGCGCGTTCGCGGTCGGCATCGCCCCGCACAGCCAGGCGTCGAACGCTCCGAACCACACCGGTGGCGCCAGCAGCAGCAGCCCGTCCACCTCGGTGAAGCCGGCGAAGCTCTTGTTGCCGGCGAGACGCGGCACCAGCTGCGAGCCGAACGCCATGACGATCGCCATCAGCGCCTGCATCGTCGCCAGCAGGTTGTCGAGCCGTTCGCGGCCGAACCAGCGCAGGCACAGCTGGTAGACCAGGACCGTGCCGGCCGCCGACGCGACCATCAACAGCGTCGTCGACAGGCCGTGCGCCAGCAGCCAGCGCCAGCCGAAGCCCTTGCAGAAGGTCGCCACGATCCAGGAGATCAGGTTCAGCGCCATCGCCAGCACCACCGAGTAGACGACCAGCACGTGCACCTTCGCGCGCAGCAGCTGTTCGGGTCGGATCGGCCGGTGCAGCAGGATCTCGGACTCCTCGCGCACGAACAGCATCTGGCCGACGCCGGTCGCCAGCGACAGCGAGGCGAACATCAGCGTCATGCTGTGCAGCATGGTCGCGAACGGCAGCGGCCCCATGTTGCGCAGGCCCAACGCCGACATCCCACCGATCAGCACGTAGATGGCGGCCATGCCCGCGAGGCCGATGCGGAACGGCTTCTTGCCGTCCTTCGTGGCGACACGGCCGCGCAACAGCAGTTGCCAGAACAGCCGACGCAGGATGCGTTCGACCGACGCCGGCGGCACCGGGTCGCCGTTGGCACTCGTGGCCGCGGCACTCATGGCAGCAGCGTGCGCGCGAAGTCGGCGGCGCGCGCCTCGAGCCCCGACAGACCGGTCAGCTGCGTGAACAACTGCTCCAACGTCGCCGCCCCGTGCTGCTGCAGCAGCTCCGCCGGCGTGCCGCACACCGCCAGCTTGCCCTGCACCATGACGGCGACGCGGTGGCAGACGCGCTCGACGACGTCGAGCACGTGCGAGCTGTAGACGATCGTCTTGCCTTCCTTCGCCAGCGTCTCGAGCAACGCCTTGAAGCCGAGCGCGGCGTTCGGGTCGAGCCCTTCGAGTGGTTCGTCGAGCAGCACGACGCGCGGGTTGTGCAGCAGCGCCGCGGTGATGACCACCTTGCGCCGCATGCCCTTGCTGTAGTTGCCCAGCATCTTGCTGTTCAGGGTCTTCTCGTCGAGCTCGAAGAAGTCGAGGAAGCGGCGGATGCGCGGCTTCGCCTCGGCTTCGTCGATGCCGTAGAGCGACGCGATCAGCAGCAGGAACTCGAGCCCGGTCAGCGCCTCGTAGACCGCACCGGAATCGGGCACGAAGCCGAGCAGTCGCTTGGCGCCGATCGGGTCGCGGCCGATGTCGACGCCGCAGATCGCCGCCGTGCCCGCCGTCGGCAGCAGCATGCCGGTGACCATCTTCAGCGTCGTCGTCTTGCCAGCACCGTTCGGTCCGAGCAGTCCGAAGATCGTCCCGGCCGGCACCTCGAGTGACAGCCGGTCGACGGCGACCTGCGGGCCATACATCTTGGTCAACCCCTGGATCGACAGCATGACGCACAGGATGCCGGCCCCCTGCCCGCCCGTCTCGGCCCGTTTCGCCACGATTTCGCGACCTTGCCGCCACCGATCCGGCCGCCGCGGCATGGATCGCATCGCCGCGTTCCGATGGCCGACGACCTCCACCAGCAACTGCAGCAGCACGCCGGGGCCTTGCGCGGCCTGGCGCGCGACCTGCTGCGCTGCGACCACGCCGCCGACGACGTCGCCCAGGCGACGCTGCAGCAGGCGCTGGCGCGGCGCGACCTGCAGCCAGGCCCCCTCGGCGGCTGGCTGCACCGCACGCT
>CANGSN010000343.1 GCA_947455805.1 Planctomycetota bacterium | reverse complement strand
CGTCTACTACCCGGGATTGCCGAGCCACCCAAACCACGCGGTCGCCAAGAAGCAGATGCGCGCCGGCGGCGGCATGGTGTCGGTCGAACTGAAGGCGACCGTCGCCCAGGCGAAGAAGGTCTGCTCGTCGTTCGGCGTGTTCTCACTCGCCGAGAGCCTCGGCGGCGTCGAGAGCCTGGTCGACCATCCGGCGTCGATGACGCACGCGTCCATCCCGGCCGAGGAACGCCGCCGCAGCGGCCTGCAGGACGGCCTGATCCGACTCAGCGTCGGCATCGAAGAGCCGGAGGATCTGATCGCCGACCTCGATCAGGCACTGCGCAAGCTCCGCTGAGAGTGAGCTGCGCCGAAGGCAGAGCAGAGACCACGATCCGGCCTTTCTGCGAGCATGCGGTTGCGTCGAGGCTACGCAGATTCACTCCCAGCCTCAGCGAGCCCGAGCGCAGCTCGCGCACGACCTTTCGGCGCCAAGCCAGGCTGGGCATCCGCGGTCGCGAGCGAGAGTCAGCGAGCGGCCATCGCGCCGAGAAGCGACGGCCTGGCCCGCGAACTGGCCGCGGCTCCAACGGCCGTTCGTCAGGCTTGCCCCTCGACCTGCTTGGCGCTCGGCCCTCGATCGTCGGCTTTGCTCTTGCGCGACTTCGGAGCGGGCAGCGCCCCCTCGTCGTCGTCGTCGTGGTCGTCGAGCGTCAGATCGCCGACGTCCTCGCCGGACACCTTCTTGCGCATCAAGCGGCCGACCTTGAACTTGACGATGCGCTTGGCGGGCACCGGAACCTTCTCCAGCGTGCGCGGATTCTGCGCCAGCCGAGCCGCGCGTTCGCGCGACTCGAAGACGCCGAACTCGCGGAACTCGAGACGGTTGCCTTCCGAGAGTTCGTCGATGATCGCGTTCAGGAAGTGCTGGATGACCTCCTTGGCAACGACCTTGGTGACCCCGGTCTTGTCGGCGATGCGATGGACCAGTTCTTTCTTGGTTACGGTCTTCACGCGGCTCCTCCTTGCTGAGAGCACCCTGCCCTACCTCCATGCAGTGTGCACATCTCGGCCCACAGACTACCGTTAGGCACAGGTGTCGACAAGCATTCACAACCTGCACAGCCGGCGGCGCAGCAGTTCGAGCTGGCCGGCGTGGGCCAACCACCTGCCAGCCGATGCGTCGCTCGGGCTGCGCACCCAGGGGCTCGTCGTCACGGACCACCGCTCGTCCTGGGTGCGTCGGCTGCAGAGCGCCATCGGCGACGTCTACGTAAAGACCTATCGATACGATGGTTGGATCCATCACCTCCGGAGCCTGGGACGGCGAACGGCCCCATGGTGCGAAGGCCGTGCGACCCGCGAGTTCGATGCCTTGTGCTGGCTTCGCGACCACGGCTTCGCGGCCCCCGAGCCCTTGCTCGTGTTGGAGCGGCGACACCTCGGTTTCCTGCGCCAGGCCACGCTGGTGACGGTCGCCGACCCCGGGATCGATGCCGCGGCACTGCTCCCGACCCTCGACGCAACCGACCTGCACGCCGCAGTCGCGGCGATCCGGCAGTTCGTTCAGGGTCTGCATGCCGCGGGATTTCGCGACGGCAACCTGGACCTCCGCAACCTCCTGCTGCATCGCACCCCGAAGGGCTTCGGCGTCGCCAAGGTCGACTCACCGCGCTACCGCATCCGACCACCAGGTCACAAGGTCGACCGATGGGTGCGCGCAGATTGGCGACGACTGGAGCCCCAACTCGCCGCGGCCAGCGCAGCCCGAGAAGGCCACTTCGCCCCCTGACCCGAAGCGGCCCAGGTCAGGAGTCGGGCCAGGACAGCGCCCGGGCGTCCTGGCTGTCGCCACGAGGCGCCGACGCCGGCCCGAGCAGCTCGGCGATGCGAGCCAGGCGGAACGGCACGCCGAGCGTGCGCTCGAACTGTTCGTGCCCTTCGGCCGCAGTCGCCGTCGCCAGAAACCACTCGAAGGCGAGGCGAGCCCGCGGCCAGAACCGCCGGCGCGCAGCCTCGTCTTGCGGCACGACCTCGTAGTAGAGCAGACCGATGTTCAACGCCGCGCGCGAAGTGCTCGGCGCCGCCTGCAGCACCGACAGGTAGATGTCGATCGCTTCGCGATGGCGCCCCGCGCTCCAGAAAGCCGCGGCGCGATCCATGCGCACCGACACCGACCCCGGCATGGCCCGCTCCAACCGGTCGATCCATGGCGACGCCTCCTCGACGCGACCGAATCGGTAGAGCAGCAGCGTGACGAACTCCTTGACCGCCACCAGGTCGTCGGGCCGGGCTTGCAGGTAGGCGCGGTACTGGGTGGCCGCTTCCGCATCGCGGCCGAGTTCGGCGAGGACCTGCGCTCGCTCCAGCTTGGCCTCGTGCAGTTCGGGATCGTTGACCGCCGCTGCCGCGAGCATGTCGAGCGCCGGCAACAACCGCCCCTGCAACCGCGTCACCCGACCGCGCGAGAGGTGGGCCCAGGCGAACGAAGGGTCGCGCTTCAGGAGCGCTTCCAGTGCGTTGCACTGCGCGTAGGGCGTGTCGGCCAGCCGCGCCTTCAGGTAGGCCGGCACCGGCGACGGCCGTTCGGGGGTGGACAGGTAGGTCGTGACCATCGCCCGCTCGACTTCGCCGCCGAGTCGGCGCGCACAATCCTGGTAGGCGACGTGGCCACGCACGAAGTCCGGACAGGCCTTCACGCAGGCGATCAGGCCCGGCAACGCGCCGGCATCGTCGCCCTTGGCCAACGCCAGGTTCGCCCGCTCCCAGGCCTCGCGTGCCGCCGGATCGCCGCACAGGCCGTAGAGGGTCGGATCCGCGGCATCGAGCCGGCGCTGCGGCACCTGGCTGCAGCCGCTGGCCCACAGCAGGCCGGCCAGCGGCAACGCGGCCGCGACCGCCCGGGAACTGCCGCGAGCACGCGTCATGGCGCCGCCGGAACGTCGTCGGGGATGCAGAACCGCCGCAGGTCGCGCGGCTTGCCCTTGCCGTCCTGCACGAGCGCGTAGTCGCCGGTCGTCGTCGCCCGCAGGGTCAACTCGCGTCGGCCCTCGAACACCCGCACTCGCAACTGGTTGACGACGCGGAAGCGCGTGCCGCGACCAGGGCGCCAGCCTTGCTCGCCTTCGAGCATCTTCTCGCCGACGATGGTCTGGAAGGCGCCTTCGGGCACACCGCTGCGATTGGTCCAGACCAGGTCGACGTAGCCATCGCCGACCTCGCGCCGGAAGTCGTGCAGCCTGGCGTCGACGGCCGGACGCGTGACGTTCGCGTCGAAGTTCCCGGTCAGTTCGACCAGCAGCTGGTCGCAGCCGACCGAGCGATCGGCGAGGAACGGCAGCAGCAGCAGCCGTTCGGCCTGCGCCTGCTGCTCTGGCGTCGCCGGAGTCGTGCCACATGCCGCCAGCAGCAACGACAGCGCGCCCAACCGCCAAGGAACCGAGCGCACAGCCGCGCTCCCCGTCGTCGCCGTTTCGTTCATGTGGTCACCTCGCCATGCCGCACCCGCCGAGCTCGCGCACAGCACGCCGTCGGTATACGGACCTCGAGCCGCGAACGAAAGCGCGCGCAGCGGCCGAGCCACGAACGACGCTGAGCGCGCTTCGTCGCGCCGACGATTCGTGCATGCGTCCCCCGCCCCTTCGCCGGTAATCTCCCGCGCCTTCATGATCCTCCGCTCGTCGCTTGCCTGCTTCGCCGTCTTCGCGACCGGTGCATGCAGCGTGATGCCGCGCGAGCTGAACCTGTCGCCGCTGTGGTTCCACCGCTGTGACGCCACCGGCAACGTGCTCGAGTGGGACTGCGCGTGGCCGATCCTGCACTACGAGCGCACACCGACCGGCGGCTCCGACTTCCGCGTCCGCCCGCTCTACCGTCGTCTCACCGAACCGGAACCCGGCGTCGAAGCCGTCGAACACCAGTTCCTGTGGCCGCTCGGCCGGGTGCGCGTCTACCCCGAGGAGACATCGGCGCGCCTGTTCCCGCTGGCCAGCTGGCGCAGCCGCACGAACGACGAAGGCGAGCGCGACGTCGACTGGTACTTGCTGTTCCCGATCTTCTGGGGCGGCTGGTCGGCCGACACGCGCGAGAACTACTTCGCGGTCTTCCCGCTCTACGCGGACATCCCCGAGTTCCTGACCTACGACCGCTTCTTCTGCCTGCCGT
>CANGSN010000342.1 GCA_947455805.1 Planctomycetota bacterium | reverse complement strand
GCTCGTGCGCTCGAGGGTCAGGAAGGCCGCGTGGCCTTCGTTCATGTGGTAGACCGCCGGCCGCACGTTCATCGCGCGCAGCAGGCGCACACCGCCGCGGCCGAGCACGATCTCCTGCTGGATGCGCGTCTCGGCGTCGCCGCCGTAGAGGTTGCGCGTGATGTCGCGGTCCTCGGGGCGGTTCTGCGGCAGGTTGGCGTCGAGCAGGAACAGCTGCACGCGACCGACCATCGCCCGCCACGCGCGCAGGTGCAGTTCGCGGCCCGGCAGCGGCAGCGTCACCTCGAGCGGGCGGCCGTCGGCGGCGCGCACGATCTCGACCGCGAGCTTCTGCGGCCGGTTCTCCTTGTCGGCGGCGACCTGCTGGCCGTCGCTCGACAACTGCTGGCTCATGTAGCCGAAGCGGTAGTACAGGCCGACGCCGACCAGCGGCACGTTCAGATCGCTCGCCGACTTCAGGTGGTCGCCGGCGAGGATGCCGAGGCCGCCGCTGTAGATCGGCAGCGAGTGGTGCACGCCGAACTCGGCCGAGAAGTAGGCGATCGGATGCTGCGGCGACAGCGCCGGCGCCCCGGCCCCGTCGCGCACCGGCATCGGCTGGCTCGCCGTCGCCATGTAGGCGTCGAAGCGCTTCAGCACCGCCTGCAGGCGGCGCAGGTAGTCCTGGTCCTTCGCCTTGCGATCGAGGGCCTCGAGGCCGACGCCCTGCAGGAACGCGACCGGGCTCTCACCGCTCTTCGTGAAGCCGGGCGCCAGCTCCTCGAACAGCGAGCGCACGCCGCCGTTCCACACCCACCAGAAGTTGCGCGCCAGGCGCTCGAGACCGCGCAGGCTCTGCGGCAGCGTCGTCGACGCTTCGAACGGCGACAGCCGCGGCGTCGTGCCGGAGCCAGGCGACGGCAGCGAGCGGCGCGGCAGCCGGAACTGCACGACGCCGGTGGTGCTGCGCAGCTGCACCGCGGCGATCGCGCGCGCGTAGGCGTCCTGGTAGTTGGCGAACAGGTCCTTCCACGCGGTGCGGCCGGCGGCGGCGCGGCAACGCTGGCGACGCGCCTCGACGTCGCCCTGTTGGTCGAGGAATCCCTCGATCGCGTCGACGGTCGCGGTGACGACCTGCTTGTAGGGCACGCGCTCGCGCTTCAGCACGGTGATGCCGTCCTGCGGGCCGAGGCCCGCCGACACCGCCCAGCGGCCGAAGCCGGCGAGGTCGGTGGTGATCGTCGGCACGCCGACCGCGAGCGCTTCCTGCGGCGTGTAGCCCCACGGCTCGTAGTAGCTCGGGTAGGCGCCGAGGTCCATCGCCGCCAGCACCGCTTCGTACTCGCGGCCGAGCAGGCCGTCGTCGGGGCGCAGGTAGATCGGCACCTGCACGACCTTGACGCGGCTGCCGACCTTGTTGTCGAGGCCGATGCGCTTGCAGTGCGCGTGCACCGGATCGCGCTCCTCGTCGAACAGGTTGTGCGTGCACAGGCCGATCGGCCCGTTCGCCGCCCCACCGGCGAGGCGCTCCATCAGCTCGCCGCGCACACCGCTGTTGCCGGCCGGCACCAGCAGGAACGCGACCACGCGCTTGCCCTTGTCGTGCTGTAGCTGCGCCAGCGCGTCGAGCAGCAATTCGATGCCCTTGTTGTGGAACTCGTAGCGGCCCGCCAGCGCGAAGAACGACGCGTCGGACACGTCCTCGCCGAGCATCGCCTTGGCGACCCGCGCCAGCTCGGCGCGCGTGGCCTTGCGGTCGCCGGCGGCCAGCTCGTCGACGACGGCGAGGTCGATGCCGTTCGGCAGCAGCGGCTCGACCTTGCGCGTGTGCAGCAGTTCGGCCTCGCCGGCGGTGATCGAGCTGACCGTGGTGAACACGTCGGCCTTGCGCGCGCAGACGCCCTCCAGCGAGTGCTTGGCCTGCACGCCGTGCACGCGCGCCAGCTCCTCGACGGACTTGCCGCCGAGGCCCTTGTCGGCTGCGGTCGGGTCCGGCGTGATGCCGAGCGACGCCATGGCGCGGCCCAGCATCGTCGCGTGCGTGGTGAACACGGTGCCGATGCTCGGGATGCGCTCCTGCAGGTAGAGCAGCGACGCGCCGGTCATCCACTCGTGCGCCTGCACCACCGCGCGGCGGTGGAACGGAGCGAGGAACTCCTCCCACCAGCGCTCGATGACCATGCCGGCGGCGATCGAGAACAGCACCGGCTCGACGTAGTCCCAGTCGCCGGCGATCGAGTCGACGCGGTGCCGCTCCCACAGCCCGGCGAGGATGCCGTTCTTCTGCTCGTAGAGGCCGGAGAAGCCGACCAGGATGCAACGCGGCCGGCCGGGGATGCGCCAGCGGCCGACGCGCACCGGCACGCCGATCGCGCGGCAACCCTGCGCGAACTCCTCGAAGCCGGGCTCCTCGTCGAACGGCGGTAGAGCACCGGTGCCGCCGAGCAGCTGCGGGCCGATGGTGATGTAGTCGTCGCCGTACTGCTCGACGGCGGTCACGGCCTTGCTCGACAGCACCGTGTGGATGCCGCCGACCTTGTTGCAGACTTCCCAGCTGATCTCGAACAGTTGGAACGAACGGTCGGGCATGGTCACTGCTTGGGCTGCGCCGCGGCTTTGCCGGCGGCGGATTTCGGAAGGGCCTTCTGCACCTGCGCCTTCAGGGCGTCGAGCGCCGTCATCACCGTGACGAACGCCGCGTGCGGCGTGTCGTAGGGACTGAAGTACTCGTGCACCTCGGCGTCGCTGTGGTGCTTCGTGGCGATGTAGTAGACGTGGTCGGACGTGGTGAACTCGCGCCACGCCGCCAGCAGGTCGGGCCGCTTCTTCGCGACCGCCAGGACGGAGGCGCGCAGCGCGTAGATCGCCTTGTGCGCCTCGACCTGCATCGGGTTGCCGAGCCACGCCGACAGGTTGCGTTCGACGTCGGCCCACGACACCGGGTTCGGGATGTCGAGCTCGCTGGCGACGTCGCGTTCCGCGGCGACCTGGGCCGGCGTGCGGAAGCGGAAGCTCGGGTTCTGCAGCACCTGCTCGGGCAGGTGCCGCATGAACTCGAGGATGCCGGTGTGCTCGCCCTGGTGCTCGCCGAAGGTCTCGTAGTCCATGAACAGCCCGAGGAACTGCGCTGGCGGCGGCACGTCGTGCAACCAACCGGCGTAGGTATCGGCAAACAGCGGGTACGAGGGCCACTTCCGGTTGGAGAAACGGAAGGCGATGTCGTCCGACAGCGAGTAGCTGCGCAGCAACAACTTGAGCCGTTTGCAGGTACGCGGCCGGTAGGGCACCTGCGGGCTGCGCCAACCGAGCAGGCGGTCGGCGCCTTCGCCCATCATGCACTCGAAGCCGAGGTCCTCGACCTTCTTGCAGATCGTGTTGTCGAGGATCAGCTCGGTGTTGCGGAACGTCGTCGGCGCGCCGAACAGTTCGGTCACCGTGTCGCGCTGGATCTCGACCTGGTCGGCGAACTCGTCGAGGTCGACGACGCCGGCGAGGCTGTGCTGGCTGGTCTCGCACAGGAACTCGACGTTGCCCGACTCGGCGAGCGCGACGAAGCTGTCGAGCGCGTCCGGCACCCAGTCGCGCAGCTGGCGGATGACCGTGCCCGACAGCGAGAACGAGCAGCGGAACTGCCCGTCGGTGCGCTCGATCGCGTCGAGCAGCAGCTTGTTCATCGGCAGGTAGCAACGCTCGGCGACGCGCTCGGCGACCAGCCGGTTCAGGCCGGTGTCGAAGAAGTCGAGCTTCTTGATGCGGTCGCTCGGCTTCCACTTGCGCAGCCGGTACGGCTGGTGGACCTGGAAGTAGAAGACGACGTCGATCACGACGAGGCCTTCGCCTTCCTGCCCCTCTTCTCCGCCGGCGCCTCGCACGCCTTCCATGCGCGCAGCAGCTCGCCGGTGTTCCACGCCTGCGCGAACGTGCCGCCGGGCCGCTGCGGCTCGTCGCCGTCGAACACCTCGCTGACGTGGTCGAGGCCGGCGCGGTCGAGTTCGTCGAGCAGGCCCAGCAGCCAGCTGCGCAGCTGCGCGCGTTCGCCGGCCTG
Source organism: Planctomycetota bacterium (assembly GCA_947455805.1). Classification (GTDB taxonomy): domain Bacteria; phylum Planctomycetota; class UBA1135; order UBA1135; family UBA2386; genus UBA2386. The sequence goes on along the minus strand of CANGSN010000342.1, from coordinate 125 downwards.
CTCCTTCGGCGCCGCGGCCGAAAGCGCCGCCTCGACGTAGAAGCCGCAGAGCCACGGCCACACGGTGCCCTGGTGGTAGGCCTGGTCGCGCGCGTCGCTGCCGCCTTCGTAGCGCCCGCGGTAGG
>CANGSN010000341.1 GCA_947455805.1 Planctomycetota bacterium | reverse complement strand
GAACACGACGTGGGTGTGGGACGGCGTCGATTGGCGGCAGGACCCGCGCACGCCGACGCCGCCGGCGCAGTTGCCGTTCACGCTCGCCTACGACCGGGCGCGTGCGCGCATCGTGAAGTTCGGTGGCTTCGCCGGCACGTTCGACCAGAGTCACCATGAGTACTCGGTGGGCGGGTTGGCGACGTTCGAAGATCGTGGTGGCGGCTGTGCTGGGCCGAGTGGTGTGCCGAGCCTCGCGCCGAGCGGTGGCGGTTGGCCGGTGCTCGGCACCACGTTCGACCTCGCGGTCGCCTACGGCGCCAGTGCGGGCCTCGCGGTGCTCGCGATCGGCGCGAGCGATCAGAACTGGCTCGGCATCGGCCTGCCGCTCGACCTCGCCGGCATCGGCCTGCCCGGCTGCGCGTTGGCGAACAGCGCCGAGGTGTTGACGCCGCTCGCCCTGACGAACGGTTCGGGCGTCGCGCCGTGGACGCTGCCGTTGGTGCCGACGGCCGTCGGCCTGCCGTTCTTCGCGCAGGCCTTGGTGTTCGACGCCGCCGCCAATCCCGGTGGTGCGGTGCTGTCGGGCAGTGGCCGCGGGGTGTTCGGCGCCTTCTGAGCGGAGTGGTGGCCGATGCGCCGCCGATGCGCCGCCGATGCGCCGCTGCGGCGTCCTTGGGTGTCGATCGACATCCAGTGGAAGTCACAGCCGGCGTCGTTGTGTTCGCCCGCATCGGTAGGCGTGCGGTCGACGCACCGCCGCGGGCTGGCGCCAGGACGAGACGGCGAATGCGGCCGCCGTTTGACCGCCGCCCGCCGGCCGCCGAGGATCGAAGCGCCGATGGCCGAACCGCCACCCGACGACGCGCAAGCCCGCGACGAAGCCGAGATCACCGATCTCGTCGAGGCGGCGATGCAGGCGCACTTCGCCGGCGGCGAGCCGCAGCTCGCCGCGTTCTGCGCGGGCCTCACGCGCCATCGCGAGGTCGTGCAGAAGCGCCTGTCGGCGCTGCGCCGGCTCGGCCTGCTCGGCGATGCGCCGCCGCCGGAACCGGCACCGTTCCCGGAGCGCCTCGGCGAGTTCGAACTGATCGAGCCGCTCGGCCGCGGCGGCATGGGCGTCGTCTACCGCGCGCGGCAGCTGACGCTCGAACGCGAGGTCGCGGTCAAGCTGATCCGCCCCGAGCAGCTCTACTTCCCCGGCGTGCGCGAGCGCTTCCAGCGCGAGATCCAGATCATCGCGCGCCTGCAGAACGACGGCGTCGTGCGCCTCTACAGCTTCGGCGAGGACCGCGGCATCCCGTGGTTCGCCATGGAGCTGGTGCGCGGGGCGACGCTGGCCGAGGTCATCGTGGGCCTGGCGAAGCAACGCGGGCGAGCGCTGCGCGGCGACGACCTGCTGCGGCAGCTGCCGTCGGCATCGCCGGCGACCGCGGGCGAGACGTTGTTCGACGGCGAATGGGCCGACGTGGCGCTGCGCATCGTCGAACGCGTGGCCTTGGCACTCGACGAAGCGCATCAGCAAGGCGTGCTGCACCGCGACATCAAGCCGTCGAACATCATGGTGACCGCGAGCGGCCGCGTCGTGCTGCTCGACTTCGGCCTCGCGTGGGCGCACGGCGTCGACCAGCTGACGCGTTCGGGCGCCGAGCTCGGCACCATCCACTCCATGGCGCCCGAACAGTTCGCCGGCGCCGCCCGCGCGTCGACGAACGCACCGACGTCTACTCGCTCGGAGTGCGACATGCGCCGGGACACCGAAGGCGCCGAGCGCCACCGCGCGCGACTCGATGCGGCGCTCGATGCCGGCGAGGCGTGCGAGGTGGCGATGGCGAGCGAAGATGGCGATCGCCTGGTCTCGCTGCTGATGCAGCGCAGCTTCGAACTCGGGGCGGTGCCGCGCGCCGTCGTCTACCTGCAGCGGGCCCAGCGCCACTGCCGCACCATGGTCGACCTGCGGCCGTCGCGCATGCTGTGGCTCGATCGCTGGTGCGACGTGTCGGGGCGCCTCGCCGGCACGCTGCATCGCGCTGGCCAGCGGGCCGAGGCCGTGGCGGTGGCGTTGGACGTGCTGGCCCGCTTGCGCGGTTCGCTGGCGACCTGGAACAACCGGTCGAAGCTGATGCTGTCGTTCCTGCACGAGGTGCGCCTGATCGGCCAGATCGACGCCGAAGAGCGCGTGCCCGGTGTCGACGTCGACGCCCTGTTCGACGAAGCGACCGCGGTCGTGGCCGGCGTCGAGCAGGCGGTCGGTCCGCGTGCCGCTGCGCTCGACCAGGTCCATCGCCTGTTCGTCGATCGTGCGCGGCGGCGTCTTCGCAGTGGCCACGTCGATGCGGCGCTCGTCGATGCGCAGCAAGCGGCGCGTGTGCTCGCGCTGGCGATGGCGCAGGGCAAGGCGGACCGGCTCACGATCAGCCAAGAGCCCAACGCGTGCCTGCTGCAGGTCGAGGCGCTGTTGCGCCTGCAGCGGGTCGACGACGCCGCGGCGGTGGCCCAGACGCTGCCGTCCTGGCCGAAGGACGCGTTCGAGCTGGCCCCGTCGTTGCGCCCGTTCGAGACCGACGAACGCTTCGCGGCGGTGCTCAGCCGGCTGCGCGCGCGGCGCTGAGGCTCTGCCACCATGCGCTCCGTTCGCCTGCTCGGCCTGGCCCTCGCGCTCGCGACCGCCAACACCGCCTACCTGACGTGGCGCTACCTCGCGGTGCGCCACGGCTGGGCGGCGCCGGGCACCGGCTTGTGCTCGTGGACGGCCTGGATCGACTGCGACCGCGTGCTGCAGTCGGCCGAGGCGCGCTTCTTCTTCGTGCCGAACGCCGTGCTCGGCCTCGGCTTCTTCGGCGGCTGCGGGTGGTTCTGGCTCGGCGCGCGCACGGCTACGGGTGGCCGGCGCGAACTCGCACTGCGCTGGCTGGCGAACGGGCTCGCCGTCGGCGCGCTGGCGTCGTTGTGGTTCCTCTACCTGATGACGCGGCTCGACGCGCTCTGCCCGCTGTGCCCCTGGAACCACCTGCTCGCCTTCGTCGCGGCGTGGGCGGCGCGGCGCGTGCTGGTGCTGCCGGGGAAAGCGCCCGCTGGCGCCGTTTGCGAGGAACGCGTCACCACGTCGTCGGACGCAGGAGCCGATCGCGCGGTACTCGGCCGCCTCGCCGTTCGTTCGGTCGCCTTCGGGCTCGCCGCCATCGCGGCTTGGTGGTTCGGCTCGGGCCGCTGATCACGACGGCGTCCGCGCCTCGACGCCGTCGTCGCGACACCGATGTGCCGGCGGCCAGCACGACGCCACACTCACGCGCCGCCGCTTGCAGTGACTGATTGGCCTGACGATCACGTCGTCCTCGTGCAGGCTCTTTGCGGCGGCCTTCGGTTGCCGTCGAAAGGAGAGCGGACGCATGTCGTGGCGCGCCGATGCCTCGTGCGAGCGTTGACTCGGACGATGTGCGCGGGGATCGTGTTGGGACGTTACTCGGCCGGTCCGGAGCTTCGCTTCCATCGCCGAGTCCCCCAAGACGAATTTCCTTCAGTGGGTGCTTGCAGTCATTCGGGGGGGCTTAGCTGGTGTTCATGAAGAAGAATGGGATCCTCTTTCTTGCCGCCGCCCTCAGCTTGACGTCCTTCGGTGCCGCTCAGGCCCAAGGTACCTTTTCCGGTGTCGATGACGGTCAGGGGACTGTGTTCTACACGAACAGCGGTTCTGTAGACCATCACGTGTCCCTGAAGGTGGACTCGTTCGGCGACCAGGTCTTCCAAGTGATCGTCGAGGACGCCAAGGGTACGCCGGTGGCGACTGTTCTGGTCGAGAATGGTTCGACGAATCCGGTCATCACCGTGCCTCCTGGCGGTCGGGTTCGGACGAGCGACACTCCTGCGGATACCGATCAACTTGCACCCTCTGGCACTTACACCGTGAGTTGAAGGCGCCCTCGCCAGCCATGGATGCCCTCCGCTCATCGGTCAAGACCATTGCCGGAGTGATCTTGGTTCTGGTCGTGTTCGCTATGGCCATATGGGCTCCGTGGGACACTGTCGAAACTGCGCGCGACCAGCCCCCTGCGCCTCGAGGCTCGGACGATGTGCTACCAGTCGAAAGCGAGCGCCGCCGGTCCCCAGTGGCAGAGAACCGGCATCGGGTTGAACCGGCCGAGGGTTCGGGCTTCATCGAGATCTTGGACCTGGAATCG
>CANGSN010000340.1 GCA_947455805.1 Planctomycetota bacterium | reverse complement strand
GGGCCTCGGCGCGTTCGCGGCGGGAGGCACGGGCGTTCATGCTGCTCGCTTCGGTCGCAGATCCGACGACGCGCCGCGTGGCACCGACTACACCCGCGGCGGCGGGCCGGCGTAGGCCTTGCGCGCGGCCTGCCGCTCGTCGCGCAGCAACCGAGCGGCGGCGAGCACGTGCGGCTGCAGCCCGGTGCCGCCGGTGGCGTCGACGTGGTCGAGCAGCGCGTCGCGCATGCGCGGATCCCAGTAGTGCCGCAGATGGTTGCGCACGCCTTCTTCGCGCTGCCCGGCCGGGTAGGGGGCGAAGAAGTCGCCGATCTGGTTGGCCATCGCCAGCAGGCGCTCGAGGGCGAGCACCGGGCCGTTGCCGCCGCCGGAGCCGTGGGCCGCGCTCATGCGCCCGCCTCCGCCGGCTTCTTGGCCACCGGCGCCTTGCCGACCGGGACCTTGGCGACCTCGACCGCCGTCACCTTGTACTCGGGGCAGTTGGTCGCCCAGTCCGACAGGTCGCTGGTGATCGCGTTCGCCTTGCTCTGCGCGAAGTGGAACGTCGTGTAGACGATGCCCGGGTTGACCTTCTCGCTGATGCGCGCGTGCAGCCGCGTCTCGCCGTAGCGGCTGGTGATCGCCACCAGGTCGCCGTCCTGGATGCCGCGCGCCTGTGCGTCCTGCCGGTTCAGGTCGAGAACGTCCTCGCTGCACCAGGCGACGTTGCCGGTGCGGCGCGTCTGCGTGCCGACGTTGTACTGCGACAGGATGCGGCCGGTCGTCAGCAGCAGCGGGAAGCGCTCGTCGGTGCGTTCGGTGGTCGGCACGTAGCCGGTCAGCATGAAGTTCGCCTTGCCGCGCGGGAACGTCTGCGTGTGCAGCACCTCGGTGCCCTCGGGCGCCTGCGGGTTGCACGGCCACTGCACCGAGCCGCACTTCTCGATCAGCGCGAAGCTCATGCCCTGGTAGGCCGGCGACAGCCGCGCGACCTCGTCGAGGATCTGCGACGGGTGGTCGTAGTGCAGCGGGTAGCCCATCGCCGCGATCAGCTTGACGGTGATCTCCCAGTCCTCGAGGCCGGCCAGCGGCGGCACGACCTTGCGCACCATGCTGACGCGGCGCTCGGCGTTGGTGAACGTGCCGTTCTTCTCCAGCGAGCTCGAGCCCGGCAGGAACACGTGCGCGTACTTGGCGGTCTCGTTGAGGAACAGGTCCTGCACGATCACGCACTCCATCGCCCGCATCGCCGCGACGATGTGGTTCTGGTTGGGATCGCTCTGCACCGGGTCCTCGCCCTGGATGTAGATCGCCTTGAAGGTGCCGGCGATCGCCGCGTCGAACATGTTCGGCAGGCGCAGGCCCGGCTCCGGGTCGAGCGACAGCTTCCAATCCTGTTCGAACGTCGCGCGCACGGCGTCGTCGGTGACGAAGCGGTAGCCGGTGAACATGTGCGGCCAGCTGCCGAGGCAGCTGCCGCCCTGCACGTTGCCCTGGCCACGCAGCGGGTTCACGCCGACGCCCTCGCGGCCGAGCATGCCGCACGCCAGCGCGAGGTTGCCGAGGCACATGACGCCGGTCGAACCCTGGCTGTGCTCGGTGACGCCGAGGCCGTAGTAGATCGTGCTGCGCGGGCCCTTGGCGTAGATGCGCGCCGCGGTGCGCAGGTCCTCGGGATCGAGCCCGGCCTCCGGGCCGACGACCTCGGGCGCGTAGCGGGGATCGCCGACCAGCGCTCGCCACTGCTCGAACTCGGCCGGATGGCAGCGCGCGGCGATGAAGTCGGGCGCGTGCAGGTTCTCGGTGGCGATCACGTGCGCTAGGCAGTTCAGCACCAGCACGTTGGTGCCGGGCTTCAGCGCGAGATGCACCGTCGCCTTGCAGTGCGCCGACTCGGCGGTCTCGGTGCGCCGCGGGTCGATCACCAGCAGCCTGGCCCCTTCGCGCACGCGGCGCTTCAGCAGCGAGCCGAACACCGGGTGGCCTTCGGTCGGGTTGGCGCCGACGACGAGGATCACGTCGGCCTGCAGGATCGAGTCGAAGTGCTGGCTGGCAGCGCCGGCCCCGAGCGTCGCCGACAGGCCGAACTGCGTCGGCGAGTGGCAGATGCGCGAGCAGTTGTCGATGTTGTTGTTGCGCAGTGCGACGCGCGCGAACTTCTGCATCAGGAAGATCTCTTCGTTGGTGCAGCGCGACGACGACACGGCGCCGACCGAGCCGCGGCCGTACTGCCGCTGGATGCGCCGCATCTCGCTCGCCGCGTGCGCGATCGCCTCGTCCCACGAGACCTCGCGCCACGGCGCGTCGATCGAGGCGCGGATCATCGGCGACTTCACCCGGTCCGGATGCCGGTAATAGTCGAAGGCGAAGCGGCCCTTGACGCAGGCGTGGCCGTGGTTGGCCTTGCCTTCCTTCCACGGGATCATGCGCACGACCTCACCGCGGATCGTCTCGGCCTTGAAGCCGCAGCCGACGCCGCAGTAGGCGCAGGTGGTGACGACGGAACCGTCAGGCTTTCGGGGGTTGGGCACGTTGGTAGCCTCCTTCGAACAGACTCTTCTCGACCAGGCTCTGCGTCGGGCACGCCTGCACGCACGCACCGCACGACACGCACTCGCTGTCCAGGAACCGTTCGCCCTGGCTCGCGGCGACCTGCGACTGGAAGCCGCGGCCCTGGATGGTCAGCGCGAACGTGCCCTGGATGTCCTCGCAGGCCCGCACGCAGCGGCTGCAGACGATGCACTTCGCCGGATCGAACAGGAAGTAGGGGTTGCTGTCGTCGACCGGGGCCTGCAGGTGGTTCTCGCCGCGGCCGTACGGGTGCGTCGTGACCCCGACCTGCTGCAGCGTCTCGTGCAGTTCGCTCCAGCCGCCCGGCACGTCCTCGGCCGGGAAGTCGGACAGGTAGAGCTCGAGCAAGCCCTGGCGCAGCTCCTGCAGCCGCGGGCTCTGCGTCGTCACCACCATGCCCGGTTCGACCAGCGTCGTGCAGGCGGCGGGGAAGCCCTTGCGACCCTGGATCTCGACCAGGCAGACGCGGCAGCTGCCGAACGCTTCCAGCGTGTCGGTGGCGCACAGCTTCGGCACCGGGCAGCGAACGCTCGCCGCCGCCAGCATCACGCTGCTGCCGGCGGGCACGGAGACGGGCTTGCCGTCGACGACCAGCGACACCGGCGCACCGCTGCGCGGTGGCGTGCCGAGATCCTGGTCGTCGCGCAGATCGCGCAGTTCAGACCACATGGGCGGGCTCCTTGCCGGACAGGCCGAAATCGCCGGGGAAGTACTGCAGCGCCGACAGCACCGGCCACGGGGCCATGCCGCCGAGCGCGCACAACGAAGCGTTCTCCATGACGTCGCACAGGGCCAGCAGCTGGCGGTGGTTCGCCGCCGCGTTCTCGCCGCGGACGATCTTCTCGATCAGCTCGCGGCCGCGCGTGCTGCCGATGCGACACGGCGTGCACTTGCCGCACGACTCGACGGCACAGAACTCCATCGCGTAGCGCGCCTGTTCGGCCATGTCGACCGTGTCGTCGAACACGACGATGCCGCCGTGGCCGACCATGCCCTTCTTCTGCGCCAGCGCCTCGTAGTCGAGCGGCAGGTCGAGCAGGCTCTGGTCGAAGTAGGCGCCGAGCGGGCCGCCGACCTGCACCGCGCGCACCGGTCGGCCGCTGCGCGTGCCGCCGCCGTAGTCCTCGATCAGCTGGCGCAGCGTCACGCCGAACGCCTTCTCGACGAGCCCGGCGCGCTTGACGTTGCCGGCCAGCTGGATCGGCAGCGTGCCGCGCGAACGGCCCATGCCGAAGTCGGCGTAGTGCTTGCCGCCGCGGTCGAGGATGATCGGCACCGACGCCAGCGACACCACGTTGTTGACGACGGTCGGCTGGCCGAACAGGCCCTTGATCGCCGGCAGCGGCGGCTTGTAGCGCACCATGCCGCGCTTGCCCTCGAGCGACTCGAGCAGTGCTGTCTCCTCGCCGCAGATGTAGGCGCCGGCACCGACGCGCACCTCGGCGTCGAACGCGAAGTCGCTGCCGAGCACGTTCTTGCCGTAGACGCCGCGCGCGCGCAGCACGGCCAGCGCTTCGTTCAGCACCGCCAGCGCGTGCGGGTACTCCGAGCGCAGGTAGATGTAGCCGTAGCTGGCCCCGGTGGCGTAGCCCGCGATCGCCATGCCCTCGAGCAGCACGTACGGGTCGCCCTCC
>CANGSN010000339.1 GCA_947455805.1 Planctomycetota bacterium | reverse complement strand
GTCCACCGTGCCAAGGCGCTGTTGCGCTCGCAGCTCGGCGCCGTCGTCGACAGCTTCTGGCTGCGCGGCTGACCGGTGGCGGCGCCGATCAAGGCGCCCTGCGGCATTTGCCGACAAGGTGGCCATGCGCGCGATGCACTGCCTCGGCTTGCCGTTCGTCCTGCTGGTCGCAGGACTGCGGGCTCAGCACGACGCACCCGCGCACCCACCGGCGCCGGCCGCCGAGACGAAGCCCGCGGGCGAGCAGAAGCGCGGCAGCCGCGCCCCGGCGACGCACACGCCGCGACTCGAGCTGCATCCGCTGGTGTTGTTCGAACACGTGAAGGCCGGCAACGAAGCCGCGGCCGCCGCCGCGGCCAAACGAAAGCCGATGCCCGAGCCGCAGGCGCGCCCGGCCGGAGCGGGTCGCTACGTCTGCGCCGTCGTGGCCTGTTCGGACTGCGACGTCGACGTGCCGCAGCTGCTGGGTCTGCGGCGCGAAGACGTGTTGCTGATCAGCGTGCCAGGACCGTTCGCCGACGCCGAACTGGTGGCGCAGCTCGAACGTGCCGTGCGCGACGACGGCCTGCGGCTCGTGCTGGTGCTCGGCCACGTCGGGTGTCGGCTGCACAAGCCAGCTGACGATGCTCTCGGCAAGCGTGTCGCCGTCGCCCGGCAACAAGCCGAGCGGCAAAAGCAGCCACTGGGCAAGACGATCGTGCAGATGCAGCGCGAACTGCTGTTGGCCGCCAGCGAGCTGTTACAGCAGCGCACCGGCAAGGACGAGTTGAGGGTGTTCCCCGGCGAGATCGACGCAGCGACCAGGTCGGTGCAGTGGCACCACACGAAGGTCGACGCGATGCCGCTGCTGCCCGTGAAGTGAGTCCGCAACGCTGTGGAGAACACTCCAGGTTCTCCAGGTCGTGGTGACAAAAAACCTTCCGTCTGCATCTCCCTTCGCGCCGGCACTTCGCTCCAATGCCTCCCCCGCGCGGTACCCTGCGCGGGATCGACCCCTCGCTCGGGCCAAGGCCCGCCACTCGCCACTCGCATGCGCACCCAGCTCGGCACCTATTGCCAGCAGTTCGACGGCACGCTGCGGCCGTTGCTCGAGGACCTGACGACCGCATTGGCCGCGCTCGACGGCGCCGCGCACGACGTGCCGGCGCGCACGCTGCAGACGCCGCTGCGCGAACTGCAGCACCAGCTGCGTGCTCTGTGCGACAAGGTCGCCGAGCAGCAGGCCTACGTGCTGATCTTCGGCCCGCTGAAGAGCGGCAAGTCGACGCTGATGAACGCGATCGCCGCCGCCTACGTCAGCGAGGTGTCGAGCTTGCCGGCGTATCCGTGCCTCGTGTTCGTCAGCTCCGGCAAGCAGCGCGAGTACGCGCTGACCAGCTACGACGGCAGCGTGCGCACGTTCCAGGACCCTCGCCTCCTGGCGCAGCACATTGCAGAGGCGCACGGCGAACTCGCCGCCGCGATCCGCACCGCCGAAGGGCGCGGCGTCACCTTCGACCCGCAGGAGCACTTCCCGCAGGCGATCCGCCGCGTCGACGTGCGCGTGCCGGGCAGCGAACTGGCGTCGACCGGCGCCGTGCTGGTCGACACGCCCGGCCTCTACACGTGCATGCGCTTCGGCTACGACCGCATGACGCGCGAGTTCCGCAACGCCGCCGCCTGCGCGATCTTCGTCGTCAAGAGCGACACGCTGTTCCTCGAGCAGGTGTTCGCCGAGTTCCAGCAGCTGCTCGACCTGTTCAGCCGCATCTTCCTCGTGGTCAACGTCGACGCCCACAAGCGCGACGTGTCGCCGGACGGCAAGCTGGTGCCAAGCCTCGAGCAGTCGCAGCCGCAGGCGGTGTTGCAGGCGTTCGAACAGCTGGCGATGTCGGCGCCGCTGCTGCGCGCAGCCAAGGACGGCCGCGTGCGCATGTATCCGGTCGATCTGCTGCACGCCGCCAGCGCCGTGCTGCAGAAGCAGCCGAACGACGCCCCCGCCGGCTTCCGCGCGTTCCGCCAGGACCTGTCCGACTACCTGGCCAGCAACGACTACCTGGCGGCGTTCCTGCGCGACTCGCTACAGCGCGCCGAGTCGCTGCTCGGCGAAGTGCTGCAGCACCTGGGCGGCAACGAAGTGCAGCGGCTGGTGCAGCGCCTGCACGAAGTCGACGAACAGCTGGCGTGGCTCGCCGCCGAACAGAAGCGCGTGCAGCAGGCGCTGCTGCTCGACTGGACGTCGGCGTTCGCGCGCGGCACGCGCGAGCTCGACGCCGAGGTCGAACGCTTCGCGCGCGACGCCGGCGCCAAGCTGCTGCGCACGCTCGGCGCGTCGATCGACACCTGGTTCCTGTCGAGCCACAGCCTCGAATGGCTGACGGTCGGCCAGTGGACGCCGCTGGTCCGCGACCACCGCGAAGAAGTGCTCGCCGCGGCGCGCCGCACGTTCGAGCAGACGACCAGCCAGGTCGACGCCGGCCTCGACCTGCCCGACGGCATCCCGGAGCTGGTGCGCCGCGCCGGCATCGACCTGCGCCAGCTGAAGGCGCATGCGCTGGCTTCGCTCGGCGCCGTCGCCTGGCCGGGCAGCACCACGGTGCCGGTCGACCTCGCCGCCCTGCCGATCAAGAAGAGCATGCTCGACGTGGTGTCGTTCCGCTCGCTCGACCGCGTGCGCGAACGGCTGTTCGGCCCGGCCAGCAAGCCGGACGTGAAGATCCCCGGCAAGGAGAAGGCATCGCGCCTCGGCGAGCCGGGCCGGCTGTTCCTGCACCAGTGCGTGGCGCAGTTCCGCGCCCAGCTGCTGCCGGAGACCACCGGTCTGCTGCGCGAGTTCTTCGGCACCAGGTTCTTCGCCGCGGCGACCAAGGCGCTGTGCACGCAGCTCGCCGCCTACGAGCCGCGGCTGCTGCAGAAGCAGCAGGAACTGAGTGCCGTGCGCGCGCGCCTGCTGGCGGTCGCCGAACCGCTGCGCGTGCTGATCACCGCGACGACCGCACGCGGCCCGCAGCTCGGCGAACTCGGCAAGGCGTTCGACCACGAGGTCGAGAAGGCGCCGGCGACGGCGCGCGACGCGGCGAAGGAAGTCGTCATCGCATCGCAGGCGCCGCGCAGCCGCGATGGCAAGTCCACGCCGATCCCGCAGCCGAGCTCACCTCCGACTCCCACGGCGAAGACCCGCGACGGCCGCCCGGTCTAGGCAGCCGGCTCGGCGCGACCGCGGGGATCAGACGCCGTGCAGGCCGGCGCAGGCGCGGAACTCGCGCAGCGTCGCACGCACACGATCGAGCACGTCCAATCCCGCCAGACCGGTGAACACCTCGATCGCGTCGGCGACCGAGGACACCGCGTAGACCGCGAACTCGTCGCGCTCGACCGCGCGCACGACGTCGGCGTCGAGCATCAGGTCGCCGACGTTGGCGCGCGGCAGCACCACGCCCTGCTTGCCGTCGAGGCGGCGCGAACGGCACAGGCGGAAGAAGCCCTCGATCTTGGCGTTGACGCCGCCGACGGCCTGCACTTCGCCCTTCTGGTTGACCGAGCCGGTGATCGCCAGGCCCTGCAGCAGCGGCACGCCGCTCAGCGAACTCAGCAGCGCCAGCAGCTGCGCCAGCGACGCGCTGTCGCCCTCGACGCCGTTGTAGAGCTGCTCGAAGCAGATCGTAGCCTGCATGCACAGCGGCCCTTCGCGGCCGTACTCCTGCAGCAGGAAGCCTTCGAGGATCATCACGCCCTTGTCGTGGATCGGACCCGACAGGTTGGCCAGGCCCTCGATGTTGACGAGGCCGCTGCGCTGCGCGGTGGCGACGCCGCTGTTGGCGGTGATGCGGCACGGACGGCCGAACTCGATCGAGCCGGTGTCGAGCACCGTCAGCGCGTTGATCTGGCCGACCACCGCCCCGGTCGTCGACAGCCGCATGTAGCCGGCGGTGTAGTCGCGGTCGGTCAGCTCCTGCGGCAGGTCGTGCCGCTGCTGCTGCATCTCGACCGCGCGCTCGACGTGCTCGCGCGCCACCGCGCGCGCCCGGGCGGTCGTCGCCACGTGCGCCGCCTCGCGCGCGACGTCGCCGATCTCGCTGTAGCGCGTGATCAGGCGATCGCGGCGGCCGGCGGCGCGCGCCCCGTACTCGGCGATCGCCGCGAACGCCGACGGCGCGAACGGCCGCAGCTTCTCGGTGTCGACGAGCCACTGCAGGTAGTCGGCGTAG
>CANGSN010000338.1 GCA_947455805.1 Planctomycetota bacterium | reverse complement strand
CCTCCCCCGATCCCCTTCTGTCGTCGATGTCGCGTCCCCTGGCGGTGATCTGCCTGGCAGCCGGCCTCGGCAAGCGCACGAAAGTGAGCTTGCCGAAGGTGTTGCTGCCATTGTGCGGGAGGACGTTGGCGGCGTCGGCGCTGCACGCGGTGCTGCCGCTGCAGCCGGCGCGCACGGTGGTGGTGCTGCACCATCAGAAGGACAAGGTGCAAAAGTCGCTGCAGGACAGCGTCGGCGCCCTGTTCGGCGGCGACCTGTTCGGCGGTGGTCCGATCGGCAGGCTCGAGTTCGTCGACCAGGGCGCGCCGAAGGGCACTGGCCACGCGGTGCAGGTGGCGATGCAGGCGCTGCAGGGCTTCGTCGGCGACGTGCTCGTCGTCTACGGTGACTGCCCGCTGATCACGCCGGAGACGCTGCGCGAACTGTGCGAGCTGCGCGGCGACGCACCTTGCAGCGTGTTGACCGCGCATCCCGAGGACCCGACCGGGCTCGGCCGCATTCTGCGCGACGACGAGGGTCGCTTCGTCGGCATCCGCGAGCACCGCGACTGCTCGCCGGACGAGCTGGAGATCGACGAGATCAACGCCGGCTTCTACTGCTTCGACAGCGAAGCGCTGCGGCCGGCCCTGCAGAGCCTGACGCCGAACAATGCGCAGGGCGAGCTCTACCTGACCGATGCGGTGGCGTCGTTCGTGCAGAAGGGCCGCGAGGTGCCGACGCTCGAGGCCGCCGATGCGACCGAGATCACCGGCGTCAACTCGCTGGCCGACCTCGCCATCGCGCGCCAGCTGATGCAAGAACGCATCCTGATCGAGCACCTGCAGAACGGCGTGATGATCCTCGATCCGGCGACGACCTGGATCGACCACGACGTGCGCATCGGCGCCGACACCAAGATCCTGCCGTGCACGATCGTCGGCACCGGCTGCACGATCGGCAGCCATTGCGAAGTGGGCCCGTTCGCGCACCTGCGCGCTGGCACCGTGCTCGAGGACGGCGCCGAGATCGGCAACTTCGTCGAGGCCAAGAAGACGCGCATGGGCGCTGGCGCGAAGGCCAAGCACCTGACCTACCTCGGCGACGCGACCGTCGGCGCGAAGGCCAACATCGGCGCCGGCACCATCACCGCCAACTACGACGGCGTGCACAAGCACGAGACGAAGATCGGCGCGCGCGCGTTCATCGGCAGCGGTTCGGTGATCGTGGCGCCGAGCTCGGTCGGCGACGACGCGATGACTGGCGCTGGCGCGATCGTGAAGCGCGGCAGCCAGATCGGCGCCGGCGAAGTCTGGGTCGGCGTGCCGGCGAAGCTGCTGAAGCAGCGCGAGCTGCCGCCGGCGAAGGCGGGCAAGGAGAAGTCATGAGGACGCGCGGCGATCGTCTGCGGGTGTTCACCGGCACGGCCCATCCGCGGCTGGCGCAGGACATCTGTTCCTACATGGGCGTGCCGCTCGGTGCGGCGTCGCTGGCGCGCTTCCCCGACGGCGAGATCAACCTCAAGGTCGAGTGCGACGTGCGCGGCGCGGACGTGTTCGTCGTGCAGCCGACCTGCCCGAACGTGCACGAGCACCTGTTCGAGCTGTTGTCGTTCGCCGACTGCCTGCGCCGTGCCTCCGCCGACCGCATCACCGCGGTGATTCCGTACTTCGGCTACGCCCGCAAGGACCGCAAGGACGAGGGGCGCGTGCCGATCAACGCCAAGCTGGTCGCCAACCTGCTGGTGACCGCCGGCTACGACCGCGTCGTCGCCGTCGACCTGCACGCGGCGCAGATCCAGGGCTTCTTCGACATCCCCGTCGACCACCTCTACGCGCGGCCGGTGATGATCGATCGCGTGCGGCAGCTCGACACCAAGGACGTCATGGTCGTGTCACCGGACATCGGCGGCACCAAGCTCGCCCGCGCCTACGCCAAGGACCTCGGCTGCGATCTCGCGATCATCGACAAACGCCGCATCAGCGGCGAACAGACGGTGATCGAGCACGTGATCGGCGACGTCAGGAACCGCGACGTGCTGCTGGTCGACGACATGGTCTCGACCGGTGGCTCGATCGTCGACGCCGCTCGCATCGTCAAGGAGAAGGGCGCGCGCAAGGTGTTCATCATCGCCACGCACGCCGTGCTCTGCGGCAATGCCGTCGAGCGCCTGAACGGTGCCGACGTCGAGAAGATCCTGTTCGCGGACACCGTGCCGCTGCACGACAAGAAGATCCAGCGCCTCGAGGTCTGCTCGGTGGCACAACTGCTCGCCCGGGCGATCGACGCGATCCACCGCAGCGAGAGCGTCAGCAAACTGTTCGCGAGCGACCGCTGATCGCCCGCACCCCACTCCTACGATCGATTCCATAGAGGTAGTCCAATGCAAGTCGTTCGCATGAAGGCCGAGCGCCGCACCGCTCTCGGCCGCAATCGCGTGGCCCAGCTCCGCCAGCAAGGCTGGCTGCCGGCCGTCGTCTACGGGGATGGCAAGGAACCCGTCTCCATCTCGATCTCGGAGTGGGAACTCGAGCAGCACGTGAAGGCGCACCACCGCGTCTTCCAGCTCGACATCGCCGGCCAGGCTCAGGCAGCACTGCTGCAGGAAGTCACCTGGGAGAACACGTCCGATCACCCGGTGCACGTCGACTTCAAGCGCATCGACCTGAACAAGCCGATCGAGACGGAAGTCGAGGTCGCGCTGGCCGGTCACCCGGTGGGTCTCGGCAAGGGTGGCACGCTGATGAAGGACCACATGAAGGTCGTCGTCCGCTGCCTGCCGACCGCGATCCCGGACTCGATCGAGCACGACATCAGCAAGCTCGAGATCGACGGCTACCTCACCGCCGGCGAACTCAAGCTGCCGCAGGGCCTGACCCTGGTGTCGGCGCCGACGATGCCGATCTGCCACGTTGCCAAGCTGGTCGTCCAGGAAATCGCTCCGGCGGCTCCGGCGGCCGACGCGGCGCCGGCGGCGGACGCCAAGGCCGAAGGCAAGGATGCCAAGGCGGGCGAAAAGGCCGCCGAGAAGAAGTGATGCCTGCGGCGAGTGGTCCAGGTCGCAGCCATTCGGGCCTTGCCCGGAGGGCCTTCGCTGCCTAGCCTGCTCGCCCCTCACCCGCGCCTCTCACTCGCAGCCATGGGCTGGCACCGCATCGTGTTGGGGATCGGCAATCCCGGTCCCGAGTACGACGGAACCCGACACAACGTCGGCTTCATGGTGCTAGACCTGCTGGCCCAGCGATTGGGGCTCACCTTCGGTCGACTCGAACGGCACGCGGACGATGGTTCGCGAACGTTCGGCGGCAAGGTGAAGGCGCAGGTCTGCGAGGGTCGTCGGAAGGGACGTTCGTTCCTGCTGACGAAGCCGCAGACCTACGTGAACTTGTCCGGCGACGTCGCCGGTCCGCTGTTGCGGGCCGCGGGACGGCCACCGGATTCGCTCTTTGTGATCGTCGATGACCTGAACCTACCGCTGGGCCGGATGCGCATCCGGCCGTCGGGGAGTGCCGGAGGCCACAACGGCCTCAAGTCCATCCAGCAATGTCTGGGTACGGATGGCTATCCCCGTCTCCGTCTCGGTATCGGACCGGTCGCTCCGCAAGGCGGCGACCAGTCCGGAGGGATTCGTCCGGCTCACTGGCCGGACTACGTCCTAGCGCCATTCCTCCCGGAGGAACGTGAGGTTCTCGGTCGTGTCCTGGTTCGCGCTGCCGACTGCACGCAGGAATGGCTCGATGGCGCGGACCTGCAGAACCTGATGGGAACCTACAACTCGGATTCGGGCTCGCGCCCGGGAGAATGAAAGTGCAACGAACGCGCACGTACGAATGCATGTGCCTCCTCGACAATCGGGAGGTCCGCAAGGGCTGGCAGCCGCTGAAGGATGCCATCACCGCCCAGTTCACCAAGCATGGTGCCAAGATCCTCAGCAGCCGTCGCTGGGACGAGCGCCGTCTGGCCTACCCGATGAGTGGCCAGCACCGCGGCACCTACCTGCTGATCTACTTCGCGGTCGACACGCAGGCCGTCGCGGCCATCCGCCGCGATCTGCAGTTCAACGAGTCGCTGCTCCGCTGGCTGCTCGTGGACTGCGCCGAAGTGCCGCAGGCCGCCTACGAGCCCGAGGCCGACTTCGACGTCAACGCCATCCCGGCGGACGACGCCCCGACGGCGGAGCCGGTTGCGGCGGCGGCGGAGCCGGAGGCTGAAGTCGTGG
>CANGSN010000337.1 GCA_947455805.1 Planctomycetota bacterium | reverse complement strand
CGCCGGCGTCGACGCCGCCCGCATCGAGGCGACCGTGCGCACGCTGGTC
This sequence comes from Planctomycetota bacterium, assembly GCA_947455805.1. GTDB lineage: Bacteria > Planctomycetota > UBA1135 > UBA1135 > UBA2386 > UBA2386. Next base: position 4,148 of record CANGSN010000337.1, on the reverse strand, counting down.
GGCTTCGGCACTCGCCACACGCTGTCGCGCACCGACAGCGACACCGAAGGCGTCGGCGCCGCGCGCCGCTGGCTGGTGGCGCAGTTCGAGGCGATCGCCGCGACCAGCAACGGCCGCATGGTCGTCACCCGCCAGGAGGCGACGGTGCCGTGCGCGCGGCCCGGCATGCCGACGCAGGTGCCGATCGTCAACGTCGTCGCCACGCTGCGTGGCAGCAGCGACGCCGAACGCGTCTACGTCGTCGGCGGCCACTACGACTCGCGCAACGCGAGCGGCGAGGACAAGGAAGGGCCCGCGCCCGGCGCCGTCGACGACGCGTCCGGCACGGCGGTGGCGCTCGAGGCGTGCCGCGTTCTGGCTGCGACCACGTTCCCGGCGACGATCGTGTTCGTCGCCTACGACGCCGAAGAACATGGCCTGCTCGGCTCGTCCTCGCACGCTGCGGCCCTTCTGGCCAGCGGCGCGCGCGTCGACGGCATGCTCGGCTGCGACATCGTCGGCAACACGCTCGGCATGGACGGCGTGCGCCGCGACCGCCACGTGCGCTGCTTCAGCTACGCGCCGAGCGGCAACGACAGCCTCGGCCGCAGCCTCGCGCGCGCGGTGGCGCTGGCGGCGCGCACGCACGTGCCCGACTTCGGCGTGCAGCTGGTGCTGCGCGGCGATCGCTTCGGCCGCGGCGGCGACCACCGCTCGTTCTTCGAGCAGGGATTCCCGGCGGTGCGCCTCAGCGAGCCGCGCGAGGACTTCTCGCGCCAGCACCAGGACGTGTCGGAGCGCGACGGCGCGCCCTACGGCGACGTGGCCGCGTTCTGCGACTTCGCCTACACCGCGAACGTCACCCGCGTCGTCGTCGCCACGCTGGCCGAGCTGGCGGTGGCGCCGCCGCCGCCGCGCGTGATCGGGGCGCAGCTGCGCCGCGATCGCTACGACACCGAGATCGTCTACGAATTGCCGCCGAGCGCCGTCGGCTGCGAGTTCGTCTGGCGACTGACCACCGACGCCGATTGGACCCACATGGTCACCGCCGCCGAGGCGAAGCCGCGGCCGACGCGCACCAACCGCAGCCTGGCGACGCTGCCGGGCGTGTGCCTCGACGACGTCGTCGTCGGCGTGCGCTCGCTGGGCCCGGACGGCAGCCGCAGCCGCGTGGTGACGCCGCCCGAACCGGATCGCTTCGAGCAGCGGCCGAAGGCGGCCGCCAACCAGCAGCCGGCCGGCCAGGCCGAGGCGGCTGGCCAACCCGAGCCAAGGCAGGAACCCCGATGAACGCCATGCCGCGCCGCCGCTCGTTCGCAGACGCCGCCGTTCTGCCGTTGCTGCTGGCCTTCGCCGCCTGCGACGCCGGCGACGGCAGCGACATCGGCCCGCGCTTCGCGCCGCTGCCGAACACCAGCAGTCGCGTCGTCGTGCTCGACGACCAGGGGCGCGGCGTCACCGGCGCCCGCGTCACGCTCGCCGACTCCGCGGCGTCGGCGTTGACCGGCCGCAACGGCCGGGGCGACCTGCTGACGGCGCTGCGCACGCGGGAACGGGTGCGCGTGCAGGCCGACGACGCGGCGGCGACCGCCGGCGACCGGCTCGGTGGCTACACCGTGTCGCTCGCCTGCTCGGGACAGGACCTGCCGCAGGTGCTGTTCGTGCCCGATCTGCCCGATGCCGCGTCGGCGACGATCCCGACCGGCACGCAGACGGCGACGACCACGATCGCGGCCGCCGGTGGCTCCAGCCTGGAAGTGGCGAACGGCAGCAGCGTCGGCTCCGCCGATGCCGCGACGACGGTGACGCTGCGGCTCGGCGAGCTGCAACGTGCACACCTGCCCGGCGAGCTGCCGACCGTCGCCGGCCAGGCGCTGCTGTTCTCGCGCGGGGTGATGGTGGCGCCGGCGACGGCGACGTTCGCGCCCGCGGCCACGCTCGAAGTGCCCGACGACCTGCAGCCGACCGGTTCCGTGTCGCTGTTCCGCCTCGATCCCGACACCGGACTCTGGGCCGACACCGGACTCGCGGCGGCGCTGGCCGGTGGCCGACTCGTCGCCAACGGCGTGTTCGCCGGCGGGCTCTACGCGTTCGCCACCGCGGTCGACGCCGCGACCGTGCGCGGCCGGATCGTCGCGACCGATGCTTCGCCGCTGCCCGACGTGCTGGTGCGCGTCGACCAGCGAACGGCCACGACCGATCGCGCTGGCCGCTTCACCGTCGACGGGGTCGCCGCGGTGCTCGGCGACGGCTCCGGGCGGTCGGCGGCGATCGAACTGTTCGCTGGCGGCTCCTGGCTGCCGGTGCGTCGGGCGACGACGGTGGCGCTGGCGCCCGGCGACGTCGATGCCGGGGATCTGGTGCTCGACACGCTGCGCGCCGCCAACGTGCGCGTGCAGCAGATCGTGCGCGGCCGCGGCGACGGTCTGCAGCCGCTGCGCCTGTCGTCACAGAGTGGCGACGTCGCGGTCTGCCTGACCAGTGACGAGATCGGCCAGGGCATCGTCGAGGACCTGCCGAGCGGGTTCTTCGGCTTCCAGGCCGGGCGTCCGCTGAGCCGGGACGAACTGCTCTACGGGCAGGTCGTGTCGTTGTTCGAGGACGACCGTCGCTGGTTGGACGCCTCGCAGTTCCTGCAGCGCCGCAGCTGGATCGCGCCGGGTCGGCGCGCGCGCGCCTACGTGTGCGATGCGCTCGGCGGCGGACCGATCCGCGATGCCTCGGTGGTCGTCGGTCGTGTCCCGGGCCAGGGCCTGGCTGCCAAGACCGGCGACGGCGGTTCGGTGTTCGTCGACCGCGACGCCGACGGGCGCGCGACCGCGAGCCATCGCCACGTGCGCGACGGCCGTACGATCGTGCACGCGCTCTCGATCGAGGATCCGTTCGGCGACCACCTCGAACTGACCTTGCAGCGCACGCTGCGCACGCCGGTCGCGGCGTTCGATCGCCACGGCCTCGTCCAGGGCTCGCTGACCGGCGTCGACGGCACGCGCGAACACTCGCTGCGCGCCACGCGCCGCATCGACCTGCAGGAATGGTGGTCGGAGCTGGTCGACGGCGAACAGGCGGCTGCGCGGCTGCCGATCGACGTCGATCCCGCGACCACGCACGGCGCGTTCGTCGCCGGCGTGCCGACTGCGGGTGGTCACCTGGCGGCGATCGAGTTCACCTCGTCGGGCGGCGTGCGCACGCTGCAGAAGGTCGGTCTGCTGCAGGACGTCGTGCCGGTCGAAGGCGAACGCATCGCGCGCGACCTGCCGCTCGCCCTGCCGGCGACCACGGCGTTCGACCTCGTCGGCGCCTTGTCCGGTCTGGCGCCCGAGATCGTGGTCGCCGACCTGCGCGCCGACCTGGCGCTGCTGCAGCCGTCGGGCCGGGTGGTCGACGTGGCCCGCGACCTGGCGCTGACCAGTGCTCTCGGCGACGACCTGCGCGTCACGCTGCCGGCACTCACCGGCGACCTGGCGACTTCGCGGTGGCTCGCGTTGGTGCGCAGCTCCAGCAGCAGCGGTGGCGTGACGTCGTCGCACGCGACACTGCTCGAGCTGCCCGACACCGGCGGCACCACGCGGCTGCCGTCGTTCCCGACGCTGTCGTCGCCGGCCCCGGGCGCCGCCGTGGCGGCGAGCGGCTTCACGGTGACCTACGCGGTGCCGGCGAGTGCGCGCTACGCGACGATCGAGCTGCGCAGCGAGAACGGCGGGGAGACCCTGCTCTGGCAGGTGCTGCTGCCGCCGACGACGTCGACGTTCGCGTTCGTCACGCTGCCGCTCGACGTGCCGACGCCCCTGCTCGCCGGTCGCATCTACACGCTGACGCTCTCGGCGTTCTTCGGCGACGGGTTGTTGGCGACGTCGGTCAGTCCCTACGTCGATCTGTCGACCTACCCGCAGTCGATCGGCTCGGCTTCGCTCGGCATCCGCCAGGTGGCGCGGCGGGCGATCACGATCACGGCCAACTGAATGCGCGGTAACTGCACGCTGCTGCTGATCGCGTGCGTGGTGTTGCCGCTCGTGGCCTGCCGCACGCGACAGCGCGACGTGCCGTTCGAAGAACAGCTGCAGGCGGTGGCGTTGGCGCTGCGCGAAGGCCGGCTCGAGGGGGCCGCCGAACTGCTCGCGGCGGCGCGTGCGCGGCACGGCAACCAGGCGGCGGTGGCGACGTGGAGT
>CANGSN010000336.1 GCA_947455805.1 Planctomycetota bacterium | reverse complement strand
TCGGTGGTGCCGGCGGCGCGATCGCGCAGCGAAGCGCGGCGCGTCGCCAGCGCGTCGATCGCGTCCGCCATCTCGAGCGCGTCGAGGTAGCGTTCGCCCGGCTCCTTCGCGGTCGCCTTCCGGACCACCGCGGCGACGTCGTCGGGCACGTCCTTGCGCGCCGCCTTCACGTCGGGGAACGGCTGCAGCACGATGCGGCTCATGATGCGCGCCGGCGACTCGTCGCGGATCGCTTCGTGGCCGACCAGCAGGAACCACATCGTCGCTCCGAGCGCCCAGACGTCGGCGGCAGCGGTCACCGATGCTCCGTCCCACTGCTCCGGCGGCATGTAGGACGGCGTGCCCATGATCTGGTTCGCCGACGACAACATCGACACCTTGCTGCCGCCGTCCTTGCCGAGCGTCGGCTTGGCGAGGCCGAGGTCGGCGACCTTCACCTGCCCGCTGCTCGAGATCAGCAGGTTGTCGGGCTTGATGTCGCGGTGGACGATGCCGAGGCGGTGCGCTTCGCCGAGGCCGAGCGCCGACTCGTAGAGGATCTGCAGCGCCTCGCCGATCGCCAGCGGGCCTTTGCGATCGACGCGCTGCCGCGCCGTCTCGCCCTGCACGAACTCCATGATGAGGTAGTGCAGGCCCTGGTCTTCGGCGACGTCGAAGACGCGGATCACGTTCTGGTGGTTGATGCGCGCCGCCGACTGGCCTTCGCGGCGGAAGCGGGCGACGAACTGCGGGTCGTCGCGCACGAGCCCCGGCTTCAGGCACTTCACCGCGACGTCGATGTCGAGGTTGAGGTGCCGGCCGCGGTAGACGGCGCCCATGCCGCCTTGGCCGATCTTGGCGTAGACGACGCACGGCGGCAGCACCTTGTAGCCGGCCACCTCGGTGACCTGGGCCAGCAGCTCGTCGTCGCGCAGTTCGCTCATCGTGGGGCCGGGGGCGAAGAATGTGCCGCCCCACGCCGGCCGACGGAAGGTGGCACGTCGGCCTTTCCCGTCGGGCGAGGCTGCGCGCGTCGGCCCGCGTCAGTGCCCGAGCAGCAACTGCAGGCCAGCCGAGGCGGCCCAGCCGGCACCGGCGGCGCCTGGGTCGTTCGGCACCCACGCCTGCATGTAGAACGAGAAGCCGCGCAGGGCAGGCTCGTCGGGCAGCGGGATGCTGAAGCCGAACTGGCCGGCGGCATCGGTCGGAATCGTCGCTGCGGTGAACGCCGCGACCAGCAGCGTGCCGCCGTCGAACGGCACCGAGATCGGCGTGTCGCCGAGCAGCAGCAGGCTCGGCGCGTTCGGCAGCGCGTTGGCGAACGCGACCGGGAACGCCGTGCCGAGCACGGGCGCGCTGGCGGTCAGCGTCGGCACGCCGGCCTGCCCGGGCTTGCCAGCGCCGTAGGACAGCGCCTGCGCCTGGAACGCCGTGCCAGCGATCGCGAACGGCACGTCGCTGTCGTCGCTGCCGGTGTTGCCCTGCGCGTCGCGCGCGACGACGCGGATCTTCGCCGACGGCGCGTAGAGGTTCGGCACCGTCCACGAGAAGAAGCCGGTGTGCGGCACGTTCTGCGCGATCGGGTAGACGAACGACGCGCCGCCGTTCACCGACAACCACAGGTCGACGCCGGTGACGCCGACGTCGTCGTCGGCGAGCCACTCGATGGTGGCGGTGGCGCCGGGCTGCAGCGTCGCGGTCGTCGGCGACTTCAGGTAGGCGGTCGGGATCGCGCCGCCGCGCGGCCGCGGCACGTGCATGACGATGCAGTGCATGACGCCGGCCGAGGTCACCAGGCCCTGGCAGTTGATCGCGACCACCGTCTTGCCGGGCATCGCCGCCTGCCAGGCCGCGAGCGCTGGCGCGTTGCTCGGGCTCACGGTGCTGTTCGTGTAGCTCGGGATCAGCACGAGGTCGTTGCACAGCACCACGTTCGTGTAGGTGTAGTGCACGCCGCTGACGAGCCGCGCCGGCACGCGCGTGATCGTCCAGCCAGCGGCCTGCAGCGCCGCTGCGGTGCTGTCGCAGATCACGTCCTGCGTCGAGCCGGGGTTGTTCGGCCAGTCGCTGATCATCGCCCGGCGATCGCCGTGGATCTGCATCCACATGTCGATGTGCTGCGTGCTGTCGACGGTGCTCGGCAACGGGGAACGCAGCGTGACGTCGAGGTTCTGGTAGGCGAGCCAGTGCTGGCGGATCTGCGCCTGCGTCAGCGTCGGGTTCTCGTTGGCGATCAGCAGCGTCGCTTCGCCGGCGCCGAGCGCGTCGAGATGGAAGTTGCCGCCGCCGTGCACCAGCGGGATGCCGTAGAGGCGGTGGCCCTTCGCGGCGCCGAAGTGCTGCGGCATCACGTCGTCGTTCGGCCGCGGTCGGTTGTAGATGTGGTCGACGATGGCGCGGCAATCGCCCTCGAACACGTAGCGCGGGCCGTAGTCGCGCATCCAGATGGTGTCGGTCGGGGCGACGAAGGTCTGCACGCGCGCCATGTTGCAGCCCGCGGTGGTCAGCGTGGCGACCGCCGACGTCGCTTCGGCAGCGGTGTCGCAGTAGACGAACATGTTCGCCTGCCCGACCGTGGTGACTTGCACCGCGATCTGCTGCAGCACCTGCAACTGCGTGGTGGTGCCTTCCCACGCGATGCAGAGGCCTTCGACCGGCTCATACTCGGCCGGGCAGTCCACCGGCCCGGTCGGCGGCGGCGTGACAGCGTCGAGGCCGACCATCGGGTGGTTGGCGAGCCAGGCCGCTTCGGCGGGCGTCAGGGAACGCGGGATGTCCGCACCCTCAGGGTATTGCTGCTGGGCGGCGAGGGTCGCGGCGAACGAGGCGAACGAGGCGAGGACGAGGCTGATGCGCACGGGGAGCCTGGGATGGGGCAGGGCAGCAAAGCATGGGTGGGCGACCGCGACTGTCAACGGCCGCTCCCGGCGCCCGCTTCGCCGCCGGTCGCCGGCGGATGCGCGACCTCTGCGGCGTCCTGCTCAGCCGTCGCGACGCGGCCGCGGCAGCGCGCAGCTGCCCTTCGACTGGATCCACCGCGCGGCGATCATGCCGACCAGCAGACCGACGAGGGTTGCGCTCGGCACCTGCAGGAAGTGCTCGACGAGGGCGCCGGCGGCCAGGAACGGGATCGCGACCGCGATCCGCACGGGCGAGTTCAGCGTTCAGAGCATGGTCGCAGGGTAGGACGGATGCCGCGTCGCACAATGGTGCGCGCGTTCGTAGAGTGCATCGGCCCGATGACCCAGCCTGCCACGACGCCGCCGACGACTTCGTCTCCTTCTGCGCCGCCGGCCTCACTGGCGCCGCGCCGGCCGAACCGGCACAAGATGGTGTTCCTGACGTGGGTCGGCATCTGGCCGACGATCACGCTGGTGCTGCTCGCCGTGCTGCAGCCGCTGCTGGCCGTGTTCCCGCTGCCGATCGTCACGCTGATCATCACCGCGCTGGTCGTGCCGCTGATGGGCTACGTGGTGATGCCGTTCCTGACGCGCACCTTCGGCGACTGGCTGCACCGCTGACTGGCGGCGCGCTCCGGTCGGCGAGAGCGCCTCTCACTTCTGCAGGTGGAGTTCGACTTCGGATGCGGTTGCAGTCCCGAGCTCGAGCCACTGCTCGCCGTGCAGCGAATCTGGGCCGACGACGCGCAGCAGCCAGCGCCCTGGCGGCACGGGCGGCAGCAGCAGCGGCTCCGGGGCGATGGCGGTGCGAAGCACCAGCGGCGGTGTCGTCGCCTCGCGACGCAGTTCCGCGACCAGGCGGCTGTTCTCGGGCGCGCCCGTCGCGCGGCAGCGCACGATGGCACCGGGCTGCATCGCGATCGTGTGCTCGCGTGCCGCACGGTCGTGCGTGAACGGACCCAGCAGTTGCGCCACGTGACCAACCTCCGTCACCGCCAGGGCGAAAGGGCTCCGCCCGAGCTCGCGCGCGAACGTGCCGTCGTCGCGCACCCGATGCCTCTGCAGTGGTGCGAAGTCCGGCAGAGGAGCGACAGGCAGTTCCATGCCTGGCTGCAGTTCGACCAGCAGCACGTGCGCCTGCGGCAGCGGCGCCCCGGTCGTGGCCGAGACGACGCGGCCCCGCACGATCGGTACTGGCTCGAGGTCGAAGCGCAGCTCGTCGCTCGCGTTGGTGACGTGCAGCCGCTGCGGCCGGTGCCCATCGGCCGCCGCCTCCACGTGGACCGGTGGCGGTGGCGCGTCGGCGACGAAGAACCAGCCGTCGTCG
>CANGSN010000335.1 GCA_947455805.1 Planctomycetota bacterium | reverse complement strand
CAGGTTCTTCTCGACGGCCAGCAGGTCGTCGACGTTGCCGCGCGTCTTCAGCACCAGCAGGCCGACCTGCTCGTGGTCGAAGCGCAGCTGCAGCAGCGCGTCGTCGAGTTCGCGGAAGCACTGCAGCGCCCAGGCGCCGCTGCCTGCCTGCTCGTACTCGGCGCCGTTCTGCGGCTGCTTGCCCTGTGGACCGTGCACCGTCAGCGTCGCCACGCGCGAGTTCGGGTTCACCTCGAGCTGCACGTGCTGGTAGGTGTACTTGCCGCCGTCCACCTGCGCGTGGATCGGCGCCAGCGTGATGCCCTTCGTGCTCTTCGTCGGCTGCTTGCTGGCGAGCTCCTTGGCGCGCGCCATGACCTTCTCGGCGAACTGCGACTTCGGCCAGATCGCGTCGACGAGCCCGAACGCCAGAGCCTTCTTGCCGCGCAGGCCCTCGGCCATCGTGCAGAACACGTCGGCCCGGTCGCGGCGCACCTTGCGCTTGTCGACGAGGCGCGTCAGGCCGCCGGTGCCGGGCAGCACGCCGAGCAGCGGCACTTCCGGCAGCGACACCGCCGAATTGTTGTCGTTGACCAGGTGGATCTCGTCGCAGGCGAGCGCCAGCTCGTAGCCGCCGCCGGCGCAGGCCGCGTTGATCGCGCAGATCGCCTTCAGGCCGCTGTGCTGGCTCGCGTCCTCGAGGCTGAGGCGCGTTTCGTTCGTGTACTTGCAGAAGTTGACTTTGAACGGGTGCGTGCTGTCCGCCAGCATCCAGATGTTGGCACCGGCGCAGAACGCGCGCTCCTGGGCGCTGCCGACGACCACCACCTTCACCTGCGGGTGCTCGAAGCGAAGCCGCTGCACGGCGTCCGCCAGCTCCATGTCGACGCCCAGGTCGTAGCTGTTCAGCTTCAGCTCGTAGCCGGGGCGGTAGGGGTGCGCAGGGTCGACGTTCATGCGCAGGTGTGCGATGTCGCCGTCGATCTGCAGTTGCCAGTGGTGGTAGCTGCTGGGGTGTCGGTTGAAGTCGGTCATGCCGCGCGAGAGTAGGTCCGCCGTGGGGAGATTGATTGCGAAGTGTGCCAGCTCTCCGTCCTTGCGCAAGCAGGATAAAGCATCTTTCTTGGATCCTGGATGCGATATACTGCGCGAAGAGTCGGGTCGGGTTTGCTGCCTTGGCGATGGTTCGCTCCGGCGTAAATTGGTCTGGCGTCCCAGCTTTTGGCGGACGGCTCAATTGCAATCTGGGTGGGGGAGTTGCCCAAGCGGGCTCGTTCGCTACTGTCGAACGACCGCAGCTCGTTGCTCGTCAGGCCGGCTTGCTGCGGATTTCGTTTTCCAGTCTCGGACTGACGGCCTGCACTCCCAAAAAGGACCCTGTCCCACAACCATGCGCAACCTCTCATCCCTGCTGAGCGCGTTGGCTCTGAGCTCGATCGTCGCGGCTCAGACCGTCACCGTCCCTGATCTGTTCGCCAATGCCGAGGGTGGCACCAGCGGCTTCATCTGGCGCGCGGGTCTCAACCGCGTCCAGGCCGCCTACGACTCGAGCCACTTCCAGTCGCAGGGCGCTGGTCTGATCTCGATCAACAGCGTGTCGTTCCGCCTGGGCGGCGGTCTGACCACCAACATCGTCAGCTACCCGGCGGTCGAGATCTACCTGCAGAACGCCGCGGTCGACTACACCGCCCTGTCGACGACGTTCGCCAACAACCGCACGGTCGCGCTGCCGACGACTCCGAACTACTCGGGTCCGGTCACGACCACGGCGGTCCCGGGCACCACGCCCAACGGCTTCTTCATCACGATCCCGCTGACGACGCCGTTCGTCTACGACGCGTTCTCGGGCCAGGACCTGCTGATGGAGATCGTCATCGCGGGCAACCCGGTGCCGCTGACCGCCAACACCTGCGCCACCGGCTTCCAGCTGGCCCACCGGGCCAACTCGGTCCGCTCGGTCGGCTCGTCCACGTCGGCCGTCGGCACGTTCTCGGTGTTCGCGCCCCTGGCTCGGTTCGGCTACACGCTGCCCGCTGGCGGCGCCAACAACCTGGTGAACGGCGCAGGCTGCATCACCGAGTTCGGCAGCCTCTACGAGGCCCACAACTCGACCCTGTTCGACCAGCAGAACAGCGCGATCACGTTCTCCCCGAACGGCGGCGGCTGGGTCGTCACCCAGACCGGCACGTTCCTGCCGGTGGGTTCGATCGCCACCCCGACCGTGCTGACGCTGACCGACGACTCGGACACGAACTACCCGTTCACGGTCGGTTCGTTCCCGGGCTGGACCAGCCTGCAGATCTCCTCGAACTGCTACGTGACGAATGGCACCGCGCCGTTCGTGCCGGCCACGCTGCCCAACCTGGCCAGCTTCAACGCCCCGACCGCGACCGGCTTCTACTGCTGGCACGACATGGATCCGGGTGCAGTCGGCAGCGGCGCGGTCCAGGTCGAGGAGTCGTCGACGGTCACCACCGTGACCTACAACGGCGTCTACACCTGGAACACCTTCGCCGCCAACAACGTGCAGTTCCAGTTCTTCGCGACCGGTGAGGTCACGATCGCCTGGGGCACGATGTCGCTGACCGGTGGCAACGGCTACCTCGTCGGCTTCTCGCGCGCCGGCACCAACCAGGACCGCGGCTCGATCGACATCAGCGCGAACCCGGTCCTCCAGATCGCGGCCGCCGACCGCGCGCCGCTGCGCATGCGCGCGACGACCCGTCCGATCGTCGGCACGAACTGGGGTCTCGAGACCTCGTCCATCCCGCCGAACGGCGTGTTCGGTGTCGACATCTTCGGTCTGGCCGATCCGGGCATCAACGACCTGTTCTTCATCGGCATGCCGACCTGCGGCCTGCGCGCGACCCCGGACGTCATCGGCTCGGCTTGGCTGAACCTCGGTGTTCCGAACGTCACCGTCCTGCCGCTGCCGGCCGACCCGGCGCTGACCGGCCTGAGCCTCTACGCCACGTCGGCGGTGTTCGAGTCGATCCCGGTCAACGCGTTCGGCGCGGTGACGGCGAACGGTGTCCAGGGCTTGCTCGGCACGCTGTGATTCGACTCGCCTTGGTGGTGGCGCGATCCATCGCACCGCCGCCTCGGTGATACCCGCGGCCGCGTGCGCCCCAGTGGCGTGCGCGGCCGCGGTCAATTCGGGGTGGATCGAACCTCCTGGAGCACATGGAACCTCGCGTCAGCTTCCGTAGCGTGATGCGGTGACGTCTCTCGGGCTCGCGATCGAGGTGCAGCATGCGGCGGTCTTGTGCCACGCACTCCATCAGGCGGCCTTCCCATGGCTGCAGCGGCTGCAGCTGCACAACCGCGGCGGGATGGCGCAACGTGCGCTCGAGCTCGTGGTCACGCTCGCGCCGGTGCTGCCGGAACCCTGGCGCCAGCCGGTAGACGAGATTCCGGCGGGCGCATCGCTCGCCATCGCGATAGTCGACCTGCCCTTGTCCGCCGAGGCCTTCGCCAACCTCGTCGAAGGTGAGCGAGCGGAGTTGGTCGTGCGCGTCGAGCGCGCCGGCGAAGTGCTCGCCGTTTCCCGAACGCCGATCGATCTGCTCGCCTACAACGAGTGGCCGGGTCTGCAGCCGGTGCCGGCGTTGCTGGCGACGTTCGTGGCGCCGAACCACCCAGCGCTCTCGCCGCTCCAGAAGGCGATGGCGACGAGCCTCGCGGTCGCGACCGGCCAACCGGCCTTGGACGGCTACCAGTCGGGCTCGCCCGAACGCGTGCGGGCGATGCTCGCGGCGGCGCACGAGGCTGTCGTTGCGGCGGGCATCACCTACGTCGTGGCGCCGCCGAGCTTCGAACGCACCGGCCAGAAGGTGCGCACGCCCGAGCAGGTGGTCGGCGAGCGCATCGGCAACTGCCTGGATCTGGCGTTGCTCTACGCCGCACTGCTCGAAGCGGCCGGGCTGCAGCCGTTCGTCGTGGTGCAGCGGCGCCATGCGTTCGTCGGCGTCTGGACCCTGCCGGCGGCGACACCACAGGTCGAACTCGGCCCCGCGGTCGAGCTGAAGAAGCGCGTCGAGGCCGGTGCTGTGCTGGTGCTCGAATGCACGCTGGCGTGTGCTGGCCAGGCGGCGTCGCCCGCGCAGGCCCAGGCCGCAGCGGCGAAGCACCTGGCGAACGACGCCGAGTTCCTGCTGGCGATCGACGTCGCTGCCGCGCGCAGCCGCGGCTTCCGCCCGCTGCCGGTGCGCACGTCGGCGTTCCGGCCGGTCGACGT
>CANGSN010000334.1 GCA_947455805.1 Planctomycetota bacterium | reverse complement strand
GAGCGTCGCCGCGTCGACGCGGTTCGGTTCGGGCGTCGCGATCGGCGCACCCGGGGCGAGGGCACGTTCGGCCTCGCGGTGGGCGGCTTCGGCGGTGACGGGGCGACCGACCGCTTGCGACGTGTTCGCGATGGCGGTGGCGCGGCCGCGCACGGCGAGGGCCCGCACGTGCTGCGCCAGCGCCAGCAGGTCGTCGGCGGGCAACCAGTCGAACGCCATCATCGTCGAGCCGGGCATGCCGCGGCGCAGCGTCGCGGTGAGGTCGTCGTCGCTCGGCATGCCGTTCTGCGTGCTCACCAGCTTGAACATGCCGTCGGCGAACGCGGTCGGGCGCGGCACCAGCAGCGAGGCGACCAGCGTGTCGGCACTGCCGTCCTGGCCGTGGCAGACGGCGCAGTGGCGCGCGAACAAGGCGGCGCCGCGATCGAACGCGCTGCCGTTCGCCGGATCGGCGGTCGGGCGCGGCTGTGGCGCGTCCTGGCAGGTGGCGAACAGCAGAGCCGCTGCCACCAGGGGCGGCAGCACGACGGAGTGACGGGCGGACATGCCGTCACCGTAGGTGCGGGCGACGTGGGGCGAGCCGCGCACAACGGCCCGTTCGCGGCGGGCGAGGAGCGGGGATTCGCGGCGTGCTGCCGCGATCGCTGCGAAGGGGTACGGCGCGATCGGATCTGCGCGCTCGGGTTGACGGCGTGCGGTGGCGTGCTTCTCTGCGGCACGGTCGTCGTTCCGTTCGTCCCCGGTCGCAGCGGAGGGAACATGCGCAGAGGCATCGCAGCGGTGCTCGTCGGATCGTTGGTGCTCGCCGTCTTGGTGGCTGCGTTGTGGTCTTGGTGCTGGCGCGTGGTGCCTTCGCCCATGGCGACGAAGGACGATCCGCGAACGCCACCGCCTCGCAGCGACCTCGCCCAGGCGCCGTTCGATGCAGCGGGAGCCGGCGGGACCGCTGATCCTCGTCGTGCGCCGGCGGTGGACGCGGTTGCAGCGGCCGCCGGCACCGAGGCCGACGAGTCGGACGACATCGCGATCGACGTTCTCGTCCTCGATGGCCTCACCGGCGCGCCGCGGCCCGGGGCCAAGGTCTGGTTCTGGACCGAGGCGGCGCACCAGGAGATGTGGGCACTGCCCGAGGACGATCCGCGTCGACGGGGACACGTGTCGACGCTGCTGCCGAAGTTCGGACGATCGGCCGCATGTGACAGCACCGGGCGCGTGCGCATCACCGCTTCCATGTGGACCCAGGTGCTCGCGGAGTCGGCCGGCTGGATGGGCAGCGCGCACGTCGACGAGGAGTTGGCGGCGCGTGGTGGCCTGCTGCGCATCGCGCTGTTGCCGGAGCGGCGGTTCGACGTGCGCGTCGTCACGCGCGAACGGCAACCGGTCGCCGGGGCCCTGGTCGAGGTCGTGCGCGTCGGCGCCGATGGCCGGCCGCTGCGGTCGGCGAAGCTGCGCGGCAGCCAAACGGCTCGCGACGGGATCGCACCGTTCCATCACCTGCAGCATCCGAGCGACGAGGAGCCGCCGCTCGTCGGCGACGAGCCGATCGCCGTCGTGCTGCTGTGGCCTGGCTGCGCGGACGTGGTGGCCACGCTGCTGCCGAGCCGGCTGCCGAACGAGCCGATCGAACTGATGTTGCCGCCGTGTGGCAGCATCGTCGTCGGCATTCGCGACCGGAACGCCACCCACGATGGCGCCACGTTGGCCGAGCCCGGCGATCCCAACGGTGCTCACTGCGATCTGCGCCTGCCCAGCGACAGCGGCACCTTCGCGCACGTTCCGATCGGACATCGCTACGAGCTGCGACGCTGGGCGTTCCCCGATCGGCTCGAGTGCGATGGGCCACGCGCTGCCGGCGAAGTCGTCCGCATCGAGTTGGTGGCGTCTCCGGACTGTGTCGAGTTGGTCGGCACGCTGGGCGACGTCGAAGGCGCGGCACTCGGCGACCGTGGTGTGACGTTGTCGATGATCGTCGAGCGTCCGTACGGCTCCGTGGATCAGGTCGCGGTGAGCCTGCGTACGCAGGCGGATGGATCGTGGCGGGCGCGTGCCCCGGCGCTGAAGGCCGGTGACCGCTTGTGCTCTGGTCTCGCCACCATCGACGACAGCGGCCTCGGCGAGCCCGCCGCGCCGCTGCCGTCGATGGACCTGGTCCCAGGTCGGAACGATCTCGGGCGCCTGTCGCTCGCTCGCTCCGTCGTGGTCGTCGGGGGCAGGTTGCTGATGGCGGACGACGACGGCACGAAGCGTGTCCTGCCGGTGGTCGAGCAGGCCGAAACGAACGGCTCGGGTTGGAGCAAGGTGCCTGGCCTCGTCGCGCGCCGCCGCGACAACGCCTTCGAGGTGCTCGGTGCCGTCGATCCCCGCCTGCGGCTGCGCCTGCACTTCGGCGGCGACTTGCTGCTGGCTGCCGGCCCCGCCGAGTTCGCTGCAGGGGCAACCGGACTCGAGCTGGTTGCAGTGCCGTGCGTCGACACGTTGGCGACCGCGCAGTTCGATGCTGCAGTGCCGCCGGACCTGGTGGCCGAACTGACGCCGTTGGACCTTTCGCCTGGGCTCGTGCGATCGATGGGGAGCACGCGTCACGATCCGCGCCGCGGCGGCTTCGAAATCCAGGGCCAGCGCGCCGTGTTCCGCTGGTCGCTGCCGGCGGGCACCTACCGCTTGTCGTTCGGTGTGCTCGGCTTCCCGACGCCCTTGGCCACGGTCCCGGAGGTGGTCGTCGCCGCTGGGCGCACCGATCCGCGCGCCGAAGACGTCGACCTGCGCGGCAAGCTCGCGTGGCTCGAGCTGCGGGTGCGCGATCCGGACGGCAATCCGCTCGCCGCCAAGGTCGTGGCGCGCGGTGTCACGGCGATCGCGCGCGCAGACCAGAAGCAGATCGAGGCGGGGCAGCGCGTGCTGGTGCCGGCGGGCCCACTGGACCTCGTCGTCTATCACGACTCGTACCCGCCGGTGGAGCTGTCCGGCGCGCAAGGGGTGGTGCAGGTGACGGTGAAGCCGTGGCGACGCTGCGAGATCGTGTTGCGCGGCCTGCCGCCGTTGCCCGACGGTTGTGAGTGGTGGCTCGGCGCCGGGCCGGGTCACGGTCGCTTGCCGGACTGGTCGCAGTTGGCGACGCATCGCGAGTGCTGGGGCGATTCGCAGCGGTTCGTCGGCGATCGGGTGCGGCTTGCCATCGGGGAAGGGCCGCTCCGTGCAGAGCTGAAGGTGTGGCGCGCTGCCGATCGCGAGCTTGTGAACATCCCCGGGCTCGAGCCGGCCGAGCTCCGCGCCAGTGATGCGCCGATCGTCGTCCGGGTGCCGACGGCCGCTGCTTCGGCCGTTCTCCTCGGGCTCGGTGCGGCGCCGCGCTGATGCGCGGTCCGAGCGACGCGCCGATCACTCCGTCGCCGCGATCTGCAGCTCCGCGCACAGCGGTGCATGGTCCGAGGCCGTGCGCGTCCAGCGTCCGCGCAGCCGTTCGAGGCGCGCCATGACGACGTCGCCGCGCACGTAGAACGAGTCGAGCGCGCGCACCGGCGCCCACGCCGGGAACGTGCGCAGCGGGCGCGGCGGGCCGACGAAACCGGCCGGCACCAGCAGCCGACGACCGAGCGTGCCCCAGACGTCGTTGAAGTCGCCGGCGACGACGACGGGCGTCGCCGCGTGGATCGCCTGCAGCGGGCGGCAGCGCAGGAATCGCCGCAGCTGCTCGCGCCGTTCGGCCTCGGACAGGCCGAGGTGCAGGTCGAACGCGTGCAGCGTGCGCGTGTGGTCGCCGCCGGCGGGCACGCGCAGTTCGGCGTGCAGCACGCTGCGCGGCTTCTTGCCGGGCACCGTCAGGTCGACGTTGCCGGCGCTGACGATCGGTAGGCGGGTCAGCAGCGCGTTGCCGTACTCGCCGCGCCGCGGGCCGAAGCGCACGTTGACGAAGTAGGCGCGGTGCGGGAGGCCGAGCGCGTCGCCGAGCACGTCGACCTGGCGTTCGTTCCC
Source organism: Planctomycetota bacterium (assembly GCA_947455805.1). GTDB lineage: Bacteria > Planctomycetota > UBA1135 > UBA1135 > UBA2386 > UBA2386. The sequence goes on along the minus strand of CANGSN010000334.1, from coordinate 248 downwards.
GTACCAGCGCCCGTTCTGTGCCACCTCCTGCAGCATCACCACGTCGGGCGAGGCGCTGGCGAGCACGGCGGCGATGCGGCCCGGGTCGTAGCGGCGGTCGAGACCGCCGACGCACTTGTGCACGTTCCAGCTGACGACGCGCAGGTTCAGTGGCAACACGATGTGCCTTGCATCGCCAGGATGCCGCGCCAGATCAAGGTGCCGGCGGCGAGCAGCATGGCGGAGCGCTGCACGTACTGCAGTGTGCG
>CANGSN010000333.1 GCA_947455805.1 Planctomycetota bacterium | reverse complement strand
GCAGCGAGGTCCATCGCCCGAGCCTACCGCGATCTCGGCCGCTCACGCCATGCGCGCGAGCTGCGTCGCCGCCAGGATCTCCGCGTCCTGTTCGGGTGTCAGGCCGAGCGCCTGCATGGTGTCGCTGTCGCAGCGGTCGCCGAGGTAGCCGCCGGTGGTCTCGCCGGCGGCGCGGTGCGCGTAGGTGTTCGCGGCCATGACCAGGAAGCCCCGCGCCCAGTCCTCGGCGTTGGTGGCCGGGCTGTGGTGGTACATCACCGCCGCCTGCACCGCCGGCGCCAGATTCCAGCGGTTCGCCAGCAGTCCGCCGACGTGCGCGTGGTTGAAGCCGAACACCTCGCCTTCGGCCTTCGCCAGCGGCGCCTTGCTCTTCGCCGACAGCTGCAGTGCCTCGCCGAAGCGGTCGGTCTGCGACTCGATCAGGATCAGCTTGCCGATGTCGTGGATCAGGCCGCAGGTGTAGGCGTCGTCCTTGGCCAGCCCGTTCCCCACCGGCGTCTTCTCGGCGAGCATGCGACAGGCGATCGCGGTCTTGAAGCTGTGGTCCCACAGCCATTGCGCGTCGAAGCCGGTGATCGCCGGCGTCTGCCCGAACGTCTGCAACACGGTCGCTTGCACGACCAGGTTCTTGATCACCTTCAGGCCGAGGATCGAGCAGGCGAGGTTGATGTTCGAGACCGGGTTCTTCAGCCCGTAGAACGAACTGTTGACTAGGCGCAGCACGCGGGTCGCGATCGCCGGGTCCTTCTCGATGACCTTCGCGGCGTCCTTCGCCGAGCCGTCGGCAGAATTGAAGATCGCGGTGATCTCGGTCAGCACCGTCGGGATCGTCGGGATGCTGACCGTGCCGTCGATGAGTTCTTCGAGTTCCGCGGTGGTGCTGATCATGGGCGGCCTTGCGACGCTGCGACGAGTGGTTTTCGTCGCTCCCGCGGGCTCGACTTGACGCACGGAGTCCCTAGCGGCGACGCAGGTCGGCGTCGCACTCGTAAAGGGTGCGCTGCAACTGCCTTGCCAGCGCCGTCTCGTCGGTGGAGAGCGCGCTGGTGCGCGGTTCCAAGGCGAGAACACGTGCGAAGTGGTGGATCAGGCGGTCGGCGAGCTGCTGGCGCAGCGCCGCGTCGACCGCGTGGGCGTCGGCGATCGCGGCGACGAACGGCGTCAGTGCAGGCGAACGGACGACCAGCGAGCCGTGGTGCAGCACGCGCGGGCTCGGCCTCTGCACGCGCCGCTGTGCCGAACCAAGCAGCTTGCCGCGGGACGTGACGAGGTCGTCGCGGCCGGGCTCGGCGAAGCACCAGCGCGCGATCGGTCGGGGCGTCGGCGCGTGGCCGGCGTCGAGTCGTTTGCATGCGATGCCGCAGTCGGCCAGGGCGGTGCGGATCGCATCGTGCAGCAGCACGTAGCTTTCGGCGACGTCGCCCGGCAGCAGCGCGGCCGGCAGCACCAGCGCGAACGTCAGTTCGTCGCCGTGGTGGATGGCGCCGCCGCCGGTGCGGCGTCGCACGATCGGGGTTCCGGGCGGCAGGTCGGCGAAGTCGGCGAACCGCTGGAACCAGCCGAGCGACACCGCGTGTGGCCACCAGCCGTAGAGCCGCAGCGTCGGCTCGGCTGCGCGCTGCAGCAGCGCGTCGTCGACGGCCATGTTCCAGGTCGCCGGCGCCGGTTCGTCACGGAGTACGCGCAGGCATCGCAACGCGTCGTGGCGGTCGTTCACGCAGGATTCGGTGCGTCCAGCAGGCCTTCCGTAAGACGACGCAGCGGGGTCTTTGGTGCCGACTCCGCGGTGGATGGATCCCGTGTTGCGGCGTCCCGGCAAGCACGGAGCCGGGTCGCCCGACAGGCGAGCCGGCTCACCCTTCGGCTGTGCAGTGCGCTTCGTAGGCGGCGGTGTTCATCAGGTCCGGCGACTGCGCCGTGACCTTGACCTTGAGCATCCATGCCTTGGTGAACGGGCCTTCGCCGAGCCACTCGAGGTGGTCGGGCAGCTCCTTGTTGACCGCGACGACTTCACCGCTGACCGGCGAGTAGAGGCTGCTGACGGCCTTGACCGACTCGATCTCACCGAAGCTCTCGCCGACGGTGACCGAGGCACCCTGCTTCGGAAGGTCGAGGAACACCAGGTCGCTGAGGTGCGAGACGGCGTAGTCGGTGATGCCGATCGTGGCGACACCGTTCTCGATCTTGCACCACTCGTGGCTCTTCAGGAACTTGCAGTCGTTGGGACGCATGGGAGGGTTTCTGTCGGGTTGGGCGAAGGCGATGGGGAAGGCGCACTGGGCCGTGGCTTCATGGCACGCGCGTCACTTGGCGCGCTTGTAGAACGGCAGCTCGCGCACGGTGCACGGCTCGGCCTTGTCGCGGACCAGGAACTCGAGCTTGGTGCCCGGCGCGGTGAACTCGGTGCGCACGTAGGCGGTGGCGATGTTGGTTTCGAGCGTCGGCGAGATGCTGCCGGAGCAGACGTGGCCGATCTGCTGGCCGTTCGCGACCAGCGGGTATCCCTGGCGCGGGCAACGTTTGCCGTCCGAGACGAGACCGACCAGCTTGCGCCCGGTGCCGCCCTTCTGCAGCACCTGCTCGAGCGCCTGCTTGCCGACGAAGTCGTGGTTCATCTTCACCGCCCAGTCGAGGCCGGCTTCCAGCGGGTTGGTCGTCTCGTCGATCTCGTGGCCGTAGAGCGGCATGCCCGCTTCGTGGCGCAGCGTGTCGCGGGCGCCGAGGCCGATCGCGGTCATGCCGTCCTTGCTGCCGGCCTCGAAGAACGCGTCCCAGACCTTCTTCTCGTGGCCGTTCGGCACGTAGACCTCGAAGCCGTCCTCGCCGGTGTAGCCGGTGCGCGACAGCGTCATCGGGATGCCGCAGACCTCGGTGTCGATCCAGCCGTAGTACTTCACGGTGGCGAGGTCGCCCTTGCAGAAGCGCTGGGTGATCTGCTGCGACAGCGGGCCCTGGATCGCGATCATGCCGAGAGCGCGCGTGCAGTCCTCGACGACCACGTCGAAGCCCTTGGCGACATCGCGCATGATGCCGAGGTCGCGCTCGGTGTTGCCGGCGTTGATGACGACGAAGAAACCGTCGTTCTTCGGGTTGCGATAGACCAGGATGTCGTCCTGCGTCAGGCCCTGCGCGTTCAGGATCATCGCGTAGCGGATTCGCCCGGGCGGGATCGCGGCGACGTCGTTGGTCTGCAGCCGCTGCAGGAAGGCCTCCGCGTGGCGGCCGTGCACCTTCACCCGTCCCATGTGGCCGAGGTCGAACAGGCCGGCCTTGGTGCGCACGGTCCGCGCCTCGTCGAGGATCGGACGATACTGGACCGGCATGCTCCAGCCGGCGAACGGCACCATGCGGGCGCCCAGAGCGATGTGGGTGGATTCGAGGGCGGTTGCGTGCATCGGTTCTCGCGGGGCGCGGAGCCTAGCCAGAGCCATGGGGCCATGCCACTGCGCAGTCGTGCGCACCCGCATCCAGCATGCCGGCATGCAGTATGTTGGTCGGCGTGTCTTCGCCCTCGGATCCGGCCGACCATGCCCGACAACCGCCGGCTGCGTTCGCAGCGGCGTTCGCGGCGCATGCCCCCGCTCTGCTCGCCTGGGCCAGCTGCCGCGTGCGCGGGGAACTGCGCGCGCGGCTCGAGCCCGACGATCTGGTGCAGGAGGTCGGCGTGCGCGCGTGTAGCAAGTTCGGCGACTTCGATTCGCGGCTCGGCAACTTCCGGCAATGGCTGTTCGGCTTCGCCAACCGCGTCTGGTTGGAAGCGCTGCGCGAGATCGAACGCGATCCGCTCGGCGGCCGCCGGCGGCACGGCGGCGACACCCAGCTGCAGGGGGTGCCCGCGGCGTTGACGTCGATCAGTCGCGCGGTCGCCAACGAGGATTCCCTGCGCGCGTGCCGGCGGCGCCTCGACGAACTCGAGGAAGACGACAGGCGCCTGCTCGCCTGCATCGGCCTCGAAGGGCTGAGCCACGCCGAAGCGGCGGTCGCGCTCGGCATCCGCGAGGACACGTGTCGCAAGCGCTGGCAACGGCTGCGCGATCGCCTGAAGGACGACGCCGAGCTGCTGCGCCTGTTGCCGTGAGCGCTGTGCAGGGCTGCGCCCGATCGTGTTCGCGCGGTTGCGGCTGACTGGCCGTTCCGCGGACAGGCCGGTCAGCCCGACAGCTTGCGCAACAGATCGTCGAGGTTGCAGCGGCCGAGTTCGTCGGCGTCGATCGGCCCGAG
>CANGSN010000332.1 GCA_947455805.1 Planctomycetota bacterium | reverse complement strand
TGCCGGCGATCAAGGGCTCGATGACGCAGGTGGCCGACAACCTGGCCCAGAACTATTAGGTACGGCGAGGGGACGGGCCTCGACCGTCCGGTAGGAGCCGGCGACCGCAGCGGTCGCGGCTCAACGACGAAGACGCCGGCTTCGTTTCCTTCCCTCGGGGAGCGCCGTCGGCTCGAATGGAACCTCGGGCCGCTCGCTTCACCAGCGGCACGAGGAGTCGTCATGGTGTTCGGTTGGTTTCGCCGCAAGAAGAAGGACGCCGCGGCCGCGGCAGTGCCGCACTGGGCCACGTTCCTGACGTTGGAGCAGCAGCAGCGCGTCGAGGCGCTGGCCCTCGAGTGGTTCCGGCGGCGCGGCGACACGCCGCAGCTCGGCGAAGGCTTCGTGAAGGTCGGCGAACTGCAGTATGGCCTCGAGAACGTCGCCCAGCGGTGCCGGCCGCTGCCGCCCGACGAGTGGAGGCTGTGCGGCGAGGAGCACTTCGGAGCCATCGCCGCCGCCGAGTCCGACCAGCACGAATGGGAACAGCAGGGTGACGACTTCGGCTGGGCAGCGCCGCGGCTGCGGTTGCGGCTCTACCATCCGGACTACGTGGCCGAGGGGCGCGGCGACTTCATGCTGCACCGCGTCGACGTGCCGCACACCTGTTCGGCGCTGGTCGCGGACCTGCCGACGGCGGTCGTCAGCGTCACCATCGAGCGACTGGGTGCGTGGCGACGCGACCGCGGCGAGGTGTTCGCGCAGGCCTTGCTGCAGACCCTGCAGGAGTGCCCGGTCGAGTGGGAGCGCGTGCCGTTCGGCAAGGCGGGGCAGCAAGTGGTGCTGCACGTCGCCAGCGCCGAGCACTTCTTCGTCTGCTCGCACGTGCTGGCGCTCGATCGGTGGCCTGACGTGCTCGGCGAGCACGGGGCCTTGGTCGGCTTGCCCGACCGGCAGACGATGGTGGTGCTGCCCTTGGCGACCGCGGGCGGCAAGGCGCTCGTCGCTGCGGTCGGCCAGCTCGCGAACCTGGTCGCCGAACGCCACCACGGCAGCCCGGGCTCGGTGTCGCCGCACCTCTACTGGTGGCAGCCGGGGAGCCGCTCCGCGCCGCAGCTCGCCTTGCAGGAGCTCCGATCGCCGGGTGCCAAGGTCGTGTTGGTGCCGGTGCCCGAACTCGCGGCCGCCCTCGATCGCATCGCCGCTGGTTGACGCGGGGTAGAAAACCGGGTGCGGAGCCCGGGGCCGCCTGCTTCGTCGTATAGGATCCGACCCGGTGCGGGCGATGCCCGCAGGAACGAACGATGAAGCTGTTGCTCCCCGCCCTGCTGTTCTCTGCGCTCGCCGTGGCGCAGACGCCGACCCCGCCGGTCCCGACCCCGACCCCGCCGGCACCGGCGCCCGCACCGGCACCGACGCCCGCGGGTCAGGAGCCGAAGAAGCAGGAGCCGGCGAAGCAGGAGCCGAAGCCGGCGCCGAGCCAGGACCCGGCCCAGAACGGCAAGCCGGCGACCGACAAGCCGGCCACCGACAAGCCGAAGACCGACAAGCCGGTGGGGGACAAGCCGCGCAGCGATCCCGCCAAGGACGAGCCGCGCATCGACCGGCCGGACGAAGACGCGCCGCGGCCGAAGGGCACCGATCCGGCGGACATCGCGGCGATGAAGAGCGCCGAGGCGATGCTCGAGGTCGAGCGCAAGCTCGCCGAGGAGATGAAGAAGGGCAAGATCACCGGCCTCGACAAGATCCTGCCGTTCGACGAGCTGGCGTCGTGGCCCTACGAGGACGGGCTCAAGGGCATGCCCAAGCGCATCAAGGACATCGACGGCAAGAAGGTCATGATGACCGGCTTCATGCTGCCGATCGACGAGGTCGAGAAGATCAAGGAGTTCCTGCTGGTGCAGAGCCTGTGGTCCTGCTGCTACGGCCAGCCGCCCGACATCAACGGCATCGTGCGCGTGGTGATGCCGAAGGGGAAGACGACCGACTACTTCTTCGACCCGCTGAAGATCGTCGGCACCTTCAAGGTCGAGGCGACCATGCTCGACGGCTACTGCGTCGACATCTACCAGCTGCACGTCGAGAGCCTCGAGGCGATCAAGCTGAAGTGACGGTCGCCGGTGCTGCGGGCCCGAGCGGCGGCAGCAGGGTCGTGAGAACGCTGGCATGGGGTCTTCTGCCAGCAGCGCTGGAGGAAGCGGGGCCGGCCAGCCGATAGCCCAGGGACGATGGTCCCTCGGAGCGAACGCAGGACACGCGGCTGGCCACTGACCAAGCGGTTGGCGATGGCGCTCTCCGTCGGCGCCTTCTTCGTGGCGCTGGTCTGCGGCTTCCTCGGCTCCGACCGCGACGAGCATCGCCGTGCCGTGGCCGCCGCCGAACTGGAACAGGTGCTCGCGGTGTCGTTGGCCGAGCGTGCCGCCCCGTTGCTCGACCGCGGCGACCTGATGCGCCTGTCGGTGCTGAGTGCCGTCGTGCGCGACCAGCTGGACGGCCGCGCCGTCGTGCTCGACCGCCACGGCCGCGTCGTGCTCGACACCGAGCTCGTGCTCGGCGAACGCAAGCTCGGCCTGCTGGCCGCGGCGGGGCCGTTCCAGCGGTCGACGACCACCGAGGACGTCACGCAGCGCGAGACGCTGGCGCCGATCCGGTTCGGCGGCGAGGTCGTCGGCGAGGTCCGCCTGACGCGCATCGTCGCGCCGCAGCTCGGCTCGTTCGACTTCGTCTGGTTCGGCCTCGTGTTCCTGTGCTGCCTGTCGCTGGTCACCGTCGCGACGATGCTCGGCCACCACTTCTCGACGCGCGTGCGCGGGGCGACCGATGCGGTGATCCGGCTTGCTGCCGGCGAGGTCGCGGGCGCTCCGGCCGAAGGACACGAGAGCGAACTGCAGGACCTGTCGTCGGCGCTGCGCGAACTGGAGCGCGGCATGCAGGACGGCCTGCAGCGCGTCGGCGAGGGCTATGCGGCGATGGCTCTGCAGGTTGTCGACGGCCTCGAGCGGCGCCGGTTGATCCCGCCGGCGCACGGCGAACGCACCGCGCGGCTGGCCGTCCGCCTCGCCGAACGGCTGCAGCTGCTGCCCGCCGACCGCAACGAGCTGGAGCTCGCGTGCCGCCTCGTCGACCTGGGCAAGGCCTGGGTGCGCGCGCCGTTGCTACAGAAGCAGGCGCCGCTGACCGAGATCGAAGCGCAGTCGCTGCACAGCCATCCGCAGCGCGCCGCCGACCAGCTCGACTGCGTGCCGGGCCTGCGCCGCGTCGCCAAGATCGTGCGCCACCAGCTCGAGCGCTACGACGGCCGCGGCCTGCCGGACTCGCTGCGCGGGGAACGCATCCCGCTGGGCTCGCGCATCCTCGGGATCGCCGCCGCGTTCGATCTGCTGACCAACTGCAACGGGGAACGCCCGGCCACCTGGGAAGAAGCGCTGGAGCAGCTCGCCAAGGAGCGTGGCGAGGTGTTCGATCCGTGGCTCGTCGACGTGTTCGCCGAGGAGATCCGCAAGGCGCCGCCGGCGGTCGACGCGGACCGCGAAGTGATGATCGTGCCGGGCGGGGCCCTGCCGTGGCGCACGGCGACCACGAACGCCGCGAGCGACGACGAGGAGGACGAAGACGACCTCGGCGGGCCGGAGCTCGAGGTCCTGCTCGACGACACGCAGCGCGAGGAACAGGCGTGAGGCCGCTGTCGGCGCTCGCCTGGCTGCTGCCGTTCCTCGCGGCGGCGTGCGCGGTGCCGCCGCGCGACCCGTTCGCCCGCGCCAACTGGTCGCTGCAACGCGGCGACCTCGGTGGCGCCCTGATCGCCTACGACTCGGTGCCGGTCGCGCATGCGCGCTACCCGGACGCGAGGGCCGGCGCCATCGCCGTCGAGCGCAGCATGCGGCGTTGCCACGAACTGCTGCTCGAAGCCCTGCTGATGCGCAGCGAGTGGCGCGACCAGGACGCGCTGGCGATGTTCGAGCGCGCGCAGGCGCTGTGGCCGCAGCTGCCGGGCGTCGACGGCTGGATCGCGGCGACGCGGCAACGTCTGCGTTCGCTGCCCGCGGCGAGCCCGCTGGCCGAGGTGTCGGCGGTCGATTCCGAACCGATCCCGGTGCCGTGGATCGAGATCGCGGAGCCGCGGCCGGTGCCGCTGCTGCCGGCCGACGGGATCCCGGGCCAGGTCGTAGCCCCGGCGCCAGAGCCGACGGTCGAACCCGTTGAGCCGACCGCGATGCCGAGCCCGCAGCCGACCGCGATGCCGAGCCCGC
>CANGSN010000331.1 GCA_947455805.1 Planctomycetota bacterium | reverse complement strand
TGGTGCAAAGGCGCAGGTAGGCGGCGAACTCGTCCGGATCCATCGGCCCCGGCCGCGCCGCGTGGCACTGGCCGTCGGTGCCGAGCACCGCGATGCCCATGCCTTCGCCGAAGCCGATCCACGCCTGGTAGAGGTTCTTGCGCTGCACGCCGTCGGCGATCGCCGCCGCGTAGCCGCCGTCGCGCAGCGCCGCCTGCACCACCGAAGCACCGAGCGTGCCCTGCATGCGGTCGCTGAGTTCGCGACCCGGCAGCGCGAAGAAGACGACCAGTTCCTGGCCGGTGCGCCGCGCGCCGGCGATCGCGGCGGCGACATCGTCCTGCCACGCGACCGTGCCCCCGCCCACCAGGCCCTGGCAACTGCCCAGCAACAGGGCTGACGCCATCGCCAGCGCCTGGGCCGCGCGCACGTTCACTTGCCGCGCCCTTCGCCGCACCAGCGGTCGAGCCAGCCGAAGAACTCGCGCTGCCACAAGACACCGTTCTGCGCCTGCAGCACCCAGTGGCCTTCGTTCGGGAACATCAGCAGCCGGCTCGGCACGCCCTGCAGCTGGGCGGCGGTGAACGCCTGCAGGCCCTGGTCGTACGGCACGCGGAAGTCCTGTTCGCCGTGGATGACCAACAGCGGCGTCTTCCAGTTCTGCACGTAGCGATGCGGCGAGAAGCGGCGGTAGCGCTCGGCGGCCTCCGGCGTGCGCCAGTAGGGCCCGCCGAGGTCCCAGTCGACGAAGAACAGTTCCTCGGTCGCCAGGTACATGCTCTCGAGGTTGAACACGCCGCAGTGCGCGATCATCGAAGCAAAGCGATCGCCGGCGTTGCCCATCAGCCAGTAGACGGTGAAGCCGCCGAACGACGCGCCGACCGCGGCGCTGCGCGCCTTGTCGACGTACGGCCGCGCCTGCATCGCGTCGCAGACCGACAGCAGGTCGGCCATCGCCTGGCCGCCCCAGTCCTGCGAGATCTGGTCGTTCCACGCCTGGCCGAAGCCGGGCAGGCCGCGCCGGTTGACCGCCGCGACCACGTAGCCCTTGCTGGCCATCAGGTGGAAGTTCCAGCGGAACGAGAAGCCCTGGCCCACCATCGACTGCGGCCCGCCCTGGCAATACAGCACGAACGGGTAGCGTTTGCTCGGATCGAAGTTCGGCGGCTTGACGATCCACGCGTGGATCTGCTTGCCGTCGGTCGCCGGAAACCACTCGCCGTCGATCTGCGGCAGGGCCAGGTCGGCGAACGCCGGGCCGTTGTGGTCGGTCAGGGCCGTGATCGCACCCGTCCTGGCGTCGATGCGCACGACCTCGGCCGGCCGCTCCATCGAGGTGCGCAGCGCGAACAACGACGCACCGTCGGGTGCGACCTGCAGGCCGCTGAGCGCGTGGCGGCCGTTGGTGACCCGCACCGCCTGCCGGCCGGCGAGGCTCGCCGTGTAGACCTGCGTCGTGCCTTCGACCTCGACGGTGAAGAACAGCGCCTGGCTGTCCTTGGTCCAGCGCAGCTCGTGCGCGCTGGCATCGAAGTCCGGCAGCAGCTCCTGGTTCTTGCCCGACTGCCGGTCGTGCAGGAACAGGCGCAGTCGATCGGCCTCGAAGCCAGGCCGCGCCATGCTGGCGAACGCGATCCAGCGGCCGTCCGGCGAGTAGCTCGGATCCTGGTCGTAGCCCGGCATGCCCGGCGTCACGTTCTTCGCCTCGCCGCCGCCGACCGGCACCACCCACAGGCTGCTGTCGGTGCTGGCTTCCGGGTTCGGCACGCGCCGCGCCGTGTAGCACAGCTCCTTGCCGTCGGGCGACCACGCGATCTGCTCGCCGCCGCCGAACGGCGGCAGCGGCGTGTGCACGCGTTCGCCGGGCATCAGGTCGCGCGCCTCGCCGCCGGCCAGCGGCCGCACGAACAGGTGGCTGTAGCTGCCGTCGAGCCAGTGGTCCCAGTGGCGCACCATCAGGTCGTCGTAGGCGCGCGCGTTCGCCTTCGGCAGGTCCGGGTGGGCCGCGGTCACCGGCGGATCGATGGCGACGTCGCGGGTGAACGCGAAGTGGTCGCCGGCCGGCGCTGCCGACAGGTTGGCGACGGCACCGGGCAGCGTCGCCACCACCGCCGCATCGGCCAGCGTGCGCACGACGACGCCGTCCTTGGTGACGACGGCGAAGCGGCTGGCGCCGCCCGGGCCGGCCGGCAGCCAGACCGGCGAACTGCCTTCCGCCACCGGCTTGCCCTTGCTGCCGGGCGCGGTCGGCAGCAGCCAGACCACCGCCGCGCTGCGGTTCTGCGCCAGATCCGGCGTGCGCACCGTGTAGAGCAGGTGCGCCCCGTCCGGGCTCAACGCCAGCTCGCCGACGCGCAGCAGGCCGGCCAGGGACTCGGGGGTCAGCAGTTGCTGGCACGGCGCCGCCCCGGCGAGGGCGACGACGGCGGCCAGCGCAGCGGAGAAGGCGCACACACCGCGGCGGAAGTTCGGCATGCGTCGATCATGCGCGGCCTTCCCGGTCGATGCCACGCTGGCCGAGCAGCCTCGCCTCGTTGCCATCGACGGGCCACGGCCGATGCCCGGTTCGGAAGGAACCCGGCCCGAGTCCGTCTGAGGCGTCCGTTTCCGCGCCGCCGATCGTTACACTAGCGGCCTTCCGCCATGAACAAGACCCTGCGTCCTCGTCGTCCTCACGAAGCTGGCTTCACCCTGATCGAGATCATGGTGGTGCTGCTGATCATCGGGCTGATCGTCTCGATCGTCGTGCCGAACCTCGACTACATCCTCGGCGACGCCAACGCGCGCACGGCGAAGACCAACTGCCTGCAACTGCACGAGACCGCGAGCCTCTACGCCAAGCTGAAGAACGGCAACCGGCCGCCAGAGGACCTGACCGTGCTGACCCAGAAGAACGAGAAGGGTGAGGCCCTGCTCACGGAGTTGCCGCGGGACCCCTGGGGCAACGAATACAAGATCGTGATCGACACGCCGACCAAGTGGAAGGTCATCAGCTTCGGTCCGGACGGCAACGAGAACACCGAAGACGACATCTCGAGCGTCACCGAAGAGAAGTGATCGCGTGCGGACGCCGACGCCAGATCTCCCGTCGAAGCGAGCGATCCGAGGCTTCACCCTCGTCGAGATCCTCGTCGTCATGGCCCTGATCGGCCTGCTGATGGCGATGGTCGTGCCGAACCTCGGCATCCTGGTGCCGTCTGCCAGGCTGCGTGGCTCCGGCACGGTGATCCAGCGCAACCTCGACTTGTTGCGCAGCGAGGCCCGCATCCAGAGCAAGCGGATCGCGATGGAGTTCGACCTCGACAAGCGGCGCTGGCGCGCGGTCTATCCCCCCGAGCAGATGCTGACGCGCGACCAGGACGCATCCACGCTCGAGGAGCTGCTCGACAACTGGAAGGAACTCGAGGACGACGTCGTGTTCCATGGGATCGACACCGGCGCCCAGCTGTTCACGCGTGGCACCTACCGGCTGGTGTTCGACGAATTCGGCTTCACCAACGACCAGATCGTGCACCTGCGCCTCACCAGCGACCCGAACGAGTTCTGGTCGCTGACCCTGATGGGCCTCAGCGGTCGCACGGTCGTCACCGAGACCTCGGACGGCAACCCGCCGCGGCTGCAGCAGACCAACGAAGGAGCCTTCTGATGCACGCGACCCTCGCTCCTCGGCACGGAGAACGCGGCATCACGCTGCTCGAAGCGCTGGTGGCGATGATGCTGATGGCGCTCGTCGTCACCAGCTTCATCGGCATCCGCACCGACGCGCTGGTCGACGCGACGCAGGCGCGCAACTGGCGCCTCGCCCGCGAGATCGCCGAGGAGAAGATGTCGGAGCTGCAGGCCGGCGCGCGCGAGACGCCGCCGGAGAACGGCAGCAAGGTGCCGCTCGAGAAGTATGAAGGCTTCTCCTACAAGATCGTCATCGGCGAGGCCGGGGTCGCCGACATCGAGAGCGAGATCGCGACCAGCTCTGCCGGCGAGGACCCCGAGGCGCGCGATCGCGCCGACTGGCAGCGCCGCCGCGAGGACTACCGCCGCGCCAGCGAACGCGGCCTCAGCGCGATGGAGCTGTCCGAGCAGCGCGCCGAGGACGTCAACATGCGGCTGGCCGAGAAGACCCCGAGCGAGACCGACTTCGAGGAGGTCGCCGTCGTCGTCTACTTCCCGAAGATCGGCGCCAGCTACGAAGGCGAAGAGGACACGCTGCTGATCAAGGCACGGCTGTCGACGCTGGCGATCCGCGGCTACACGCC
>CANGSN010000330.1 GCA_947455805.1 Planctomycetota bacterium | reverse complement strand
CGACGGGCAAATCCCGGTTCCCTGCGGCCGGGATCCGGCACTAGGATCCCGCCCCGCGTTGTGACGACGTTCCTCGACGTGCTGCGGAGCCGCAGCAGTTTCCTGCTGACCGGCCACGAGAACCCCGACGGCGACTGCCTCGGGGCGCAAGTGGCGTTGTTCCACCTGCTGCGCGCGCTCGGCAAGCAGGTGCACATCGTCAACCCCGACCCGATCGGCAAGGGCTTCGACTTCCTGCAGCAGCACACGCCGTTCGGCCACGCGCGCGCCGACACGCCGCTGCCGGAGTTCGAGGTCGCGGTGCTGCTCGACTGCTGCCAGCTGAGTCGCGTCGGTGCGCTCGGCCAGCGCCTCGCCCAGAGCGGCAAGACCATCGCCGTGATCGACCACCACGTCGGCAGCGACCGCGGCGACGGCACCGTCTGCTACGTCGACCCGACCGCGGCCGCGACCGGCGCCCTGGTGCGGCGCATCCACCGCGAGCTCGGCGTGCCGCTGAGCAAGGCGGCGGCCGAGGGCGTGTTCCTGTCGCTGGTCGCCGACACCGGTTGGTTCCGCTACAGCAACGCCGACGCCGAAGTGTTCGCGATGGCGAGCGAACTGGTGGCCTCGGGCGTCGACGGCAGCCGCATCTACGACGCGCTCTACCGCCGCAACCATCCGGACTCGGCGACGCTGCTGGCGGAGACGCTGCAGCGCCATCGCCTGCGCCTGTCCGGCAAGCTGGCGATGGTGGCGCTCGACAAGGCGCTGATGGAACGCTGCGCGCGCGCCGACTTCGACACCGACGCGGTGCTCGATCCGCTGCGTTCGCTCGACGGCGTCGAGGTCGTAGCACTGCTGAAGGAACGCTTCGACGGCACCGTCAAGTGCTCGCTGCGCGCGCGCGCCGACGTCGACGTGCAGCAGGTCGTCGCGGCGTTCGGCGGCGGCGGGCACAAGAAGGCCGCCGGCGCCACGATGAAGATGACGCTGGCCGAGGCCGAAGCGGCGATCGAAGCGGGCGTGCAGAAGGCGATCGCGCTGGTGGGGGCGAGGCGCGCGTGACTTCCTTCGCGCTGATCTCGGACCTGCACAGCAACCTCGAAGCGGTGACCGCGGTCCTGCAGCGCATCGATTCGCTCGGCGTGCGCGAGATCGTCTGCCTCGGCGACGTCGTCGGCTACGGCGCCGATCCGCTGCCGGTGACGCTGCTGGTCATGCAGCGCTGCAAGTGGACCATCCAGGGCAACCACGACTGGGGGATGTTCCACGAGCTGGACGACTTCAACCCGCTGGCCCGCGAGGCGCTGTTCTACACGCGCAACCAGCTGCGGCCGCGCTTCCTGCGGCCCCGGCGCCGCGCCGCCTGGGAGTTCCTGCGCGGGCTGCCGGACCGCATGCAGGACCACGGCTACCTGTTCTTCCACGGCTCGCCGCGCGATCCGGTGATGGAGTACGTGCTGAAGAGCGACGGCTTCCTCGAGCCGGACAAGATGGCGCAGCTGTTCGCGCTGATCGACCGTCCGTGCTTCGTCGGCCACACGCACTGGCCGGGCGTGCACGGCCCCGACTACCGCTTCACGCCGGCGACCGACGAGCTGCGCGAGTTCCGCCTGCAGGGGCCTTGCATCGTCAACGTCGGCAGCGTCGGCCAGCCGCGCGACGGCGACCCGCGCGCGTCGTTCGCGGTCGTGCACGGCGACCGCGTCGAGTTCCACCGCGTCGCCTACGACTTCCGCCGCACGCAGGCGAAGATCCTCGCCGCCGGCCTGCACCCGGCGCTGGCCGAACGGCTGGCGCGCGGCAAGTGAACGAGCTCGCGGTCGTGGTGCTGTGCACGGCACCGGCCGTGGCTCCGGCCGGCAGCCAGAGGCTCGGCGCCGACGCGCTGGCGCGGCAACTGGTCCAGGAAGGCCTGTGCGCCTGCGTCAACGTGCTGCCTGGCGTGCGTTCGCACTTCGTCTGGCAGGGCCGGCTCGACACCGCCGACGAGCACCTGCTGGTGGTGAAGACGACGCGGGCCGCGGCCGAGCGCCTGCGCGAACGGCTGCTGGCGCTGCACCCGTACGAGGTGCCCGAGGTGCTCGAACTGCCGGTCGTCGGTGGCGCACCCGACTATCTGCGCTGGCTCGTCGGCGCGGTCGCGCCCGGGCGGGGCTGAGCATGGCGACGGCCGCTGCGGGCGCCGTGCCGCGCGACGTGCATCCGGCGCGGATCGCCATGGCGCTGTGCATCGGCGTGTTGTGCTGGTGGGGCGGGCAGCACCTGCCGTTCCTGCCGAACGCGCGCCCTGACGCCGCCTGCCGGCTGTTGTTCGTCACCGGCTTCACCACCGCCTGCTGGCTGCTCGCGGCGATGCCGATCGCTGCGACGTCGCTGCTGCCGCTCGCCCTGCTGCCGCTGCTCGGCGTGCAGTCGACGGCCGAGATGACGCGCGGCTACGGCGATCCGATCCTGTGGCTGTTCGGCGGCGGCTTCGTGCTGGCGCAGGCGGTCGAGCGCTGCGGCCTGCACCGGCGCCTGGCCCTGCGCGTCGTCGGCGCGCTCGGGCCGTATCCGGGCCGGCTCGTGCTCGGCTTCTTCCTGGCCGCGACCTGCGTGTCGATGTGGATCAACAACACCGCCGTGGCGCTGCTGCTGCTGCCGATCGGCTCGGTGCTGGTGCAGCGCACGCAGGCGCTCGGCTCGTTGAGCCCGCGCGCCCAGGCGAACTTCGCCGCCGGCATCCTGTGCGCGATCGCCTACGGCGCGTCGATCGGCGGCATCGGCTCGCCGATCGGCACGGCGCCGAACGCGATCTTCTTCGCCGCGCACGAACCGCTGGTGCAACAGGGCGCGCGGCCGGTGTCGTTCCTGCTGTGGGTGCTGGCGTTCGCGCCGTTCGCGCTGCTGCTGGCCACCGCCGCCAGCTTCGCGATCACCCGCGTGGCATTGCCGCTGCCGCGGGCGCGGCTGCAGCACGGCGACGAGCTGCTGCAGGAAGCGCGGCAGCTCACGGCGTGGAGCAAGGCGGAAGTGCGCACCGCGCTGCTGTTCGGCCTCGCCGTGCTGGCGTGGATGACGCGCGGCGACTTGCAGCTCGGCAGCGGCGACGTGCTGCACGGCTGGGCGCACTGGCTGGTGCCCGCCGGCGAACGCGACCGCTACATCCTCGACGGCTCGGTCGCCGTGCTGGTCGCGATCCTGGCGTTCCTGATCCCTGCCGGCACGCCCGACGGCCGCCGCCTGTGCGACTGGGAGACCGCGCGCACGATGCCGTTCGACCTGCTGTTGCTGCTCGGCGGCGGCATCGCCATGGCCGACGCGTTCGGGCCGACCGGCGTGTCGGCCGCGTTCGGCGAACTGATGCGGCCGCTGATCGGCGCCTTGCATCCGGCCCTGCTGCTGTTCGTGCTGGTGGTCACGATCACGATGCTCTCGGAGATCGCCAGCAACACGGCGGTGGCGACGCTGCTGTTGCCGATCCTGCGCGACGGCGCCATCGCCGCGAAGATCGACCCGCTGGTGCTGATGCTGCCGGCGGTCGTCGCCGCATCGTTCGGCTTCATGCTGCCGATCGCGACGCCGCCGAACACGATCGTGTTCAGTTCGCGGCAGATGACCTTCGGCCAGATGGCGCGCGCCGGCATCGTCGTCGACCTGCTGGCGGCGCTGCTGATCGTGCCGGTGCTGTGGTGGTGGGCGCTGCCGATCCTCGGCGTCGACCCGCAGCAGCTCGGGGGCAAGCGATGAGCGAAGACGCGACGCGCGCACGGACCGGGCCGGCCGCGCCGCCGGTCCGTCGTCGCCACTGGCTGCTGGCTTGGCTCTCTGCCTTCGGCCTGTTTGCGCTGTTCGCGCACGGCAACTTCGAGACGACCGACGCCGGCTTCACGATGTACGCGGCGCGCGGCTTGTGGCTGCGCGGCGACAGTGGGCTGCGCACCGCCGAGCAAGGCGGTGACACGCTGGCCGAACAACTCGGCGCCGCCGAGCTGCGCCTGGGCAGGTCCGGCAAGATCGGCACCAACGAGCTCGCGTACCCGTGGTTCCCGGTCGGCCACGTGTGGCTGATGGTGCCGTTCGTCGCCGCCGGCGAATGGCTCGAACGCGCGGCGCCGGCCGCGCCGGCGGCGTTCCAGGAACGGGTGATGCGCGCCGGCCCGGTCGGCACGACGTCGCTGGTGCAGGGCACGCCGCTGTGGACGCAGGGCCTGGTGTCGCTGCTGCTGCCGCCTTTGTGCGCGGCGTCGCTGCTGCTGCTGCTGTTCG
>CANGSN010000329.1 GCA_947455805.1 Planctomycetota bacterium | reverse complement strand
TGCCGCTCGGCGCGCAGGGCCAGCGCGTGCGCATCGCCATCGTCCGCAACGGCGTGCTGCGCGGCCGCGTGCTGCTGCCCGACTGGGTCGGCGACGGCGCGTTGTCGCTGGTGCTGCGACCGGCCGACGAAACCCTGCGCGAACGCGAGACCCGCACCGTGGCGCTGTCGCGCCGCAGCGGCGGCCGCTTCAGCGTCGAACCACTGCGCCCCGGCCGCTTCGACGCGCTGGTGATGCTGCGCAACCTGAACGAACCGGTGGCGACGCTGCCGGACGTCTGGGTCGCCGCCGGCGAGTGCCGCGATCCGCGCTTCCGCCCGCTCGACCTGCGGCAGTCGCTGTTCCGCTACCGCCTGCGCGCCGTCGACCCGAGCGGCGGCCCGCTGGCGCTCGACGGGCCGATCCTGGCGCGCCTGCAGGGGCCCGATGGCCAACTGGTGCAGAGCGCCTTCCGCTGGCAGAAGGGCCGCGCCGAACTGATCACCGCCAGCGGCACCGCCGACCTGACGTTCTTCGGCCGCGGCCTGCGCACGGCGCGGCAGGTGCTCGGCCCCGGCGAACACGACGTCATGCTGGCGACGCTGCTGCCGGTGCGCGTCGAAGTGAACGGCCTGCGCGGCCTGTGCGGTCCGAACCGCCGCGTGCGCATCAGCGCGATCCTGCAGGGCGACACCGGCCTGCCGGCGGATCTCGGCGGCCAGGACCAGAAGAGCGGCGACCGCTTCGCGTTCAGCCGCTGGGACCTCGGTCGCAGCAGCGGCGGCTGGCTCGGCGCCACCGACACGGTCGAGATCCCGTTGATGCAGAGCGGCAAGTACGAGCTGCTGCTGCGCCCGCACGCCGGCGACAACGAACGCACGCCGCAGGGGCAGATCGCCCTCGGCACGTTCGAGCTCGACGTCGAGAACGGCCACTGGAACCCGGTGACGGTGCGGCTCGACCAGAACGCGGTGCTGCAACACCTGCAGCAGCTCGACCAGTCGTTCGCACAGGCGCAGGCGGCGCGCGCCGCCGACGCCAGCAGCGGCCGCAACCGCCGCTGAGAGCCCGAGAAGAAATCACGCTACGGGCTCTCGGAATCATGGCTGGCGGCTGCATTCGCAGCCGCGCAGAGGCTTCGAGAGGATTCTCTCCCAGCCTCTGAGAGCCCCTCTCCCTACGCGCCCGGCGGCGGTGCTGCGATCGTGTCGCCGAAGCAGCGCGTGATCAGCGCCGTCCAGCCGGTCTGGTGCGAGGCACCGCAGCCGCGGCCGGTGTCGCCGTCGAAGTACTCGTGGAACAACCACAGCTCGCGCCAGTGCGGGTGCTCGGCGAAGCGCAGGTCGCCGCCGGCGAACGGCCGCTGGCCGTCGGGGCCGCGCCGGAACAGCTTCGTCAGCCGCGTCGCCAATTCGTCGGCGACCTGCTGCAGCGTGCACATGCGCCCCGAGCCGGTCGGGCACTCGACCTTCAGATTGTCGCCGAAGAAGCGGCCGTAGCGCTCGAGCGCCTCGATCAGCAGGAAGTTGATCGGCAGCCAGATCGGGCCGCGCCAGTTGCTGTTGCCACCGAACATCGCCGTGGTGCTCTCGCCCGGCGTGTAGTCGACGCGGTACTGCTGGCCCTGCACGTCGAGCACGAACGGCTGGTCCTTGTGCACCGCCGACAGCGAGCGCACGCCGTACGGCGACAGGAACTCGCGTTCGTCGAGCAGGTAGCGCAGCAGGCGTTCGAGCCGCGCGCGCGACGGGATCGCCAGCAGCGCCGACGGCTCGTCGCCGCTCTCGCCGAAGCAGACGTGCGACGCGAGGTCGTGCTCGTTGGCGAGGAACCAGCGCAGGCGCTTCTCGAAGCCCGGCAGCCGCCGGATCGTCGCCAGCGGCAGCACCTCGACCGCGCACAGCGGGATCAGGCCGACCAGCGAGCGCACGCGCAGCCGTTCGGACACGCCCTGGCGATGCATCTGGTCGTAGTAGAAGCCGTCCTGTTCGTCCCACAGCCCGGTGCCGCCGAGCGTGTTCATCGCGTGCGTGATGGCGACGAAGTGCTCGAAGAACTTCGAGGCGACGTCCTCGTAGGCCGGATCGTGGATCGCCAGCTCGAGCGCGATGCTGAGCATCGTCGCGCAGTAGAACGCCATCCACGCGGTGCCGTCCGCCTGTTCGAGCGTGCCGCCGTTCGGCAGCGGCTGGCTGCGGTCGAACACGCCGATGTTGTCGAGGCCGAGGAAGCCGCCGCCGAACACGTGCTTGCCGTGCACGTCCTTGCGGTTGACCCACCAGGTGAAGTTCAGCAGCAGCTTGTGGAACGCGCGCGCCAGGAACTGCACGTCGCGCTGCCCGCGCTGCCCCGTCATCTTGTAGACGCGCCAGCAGGCCCACGCGTGCACCGGCGGGTTCACGTCCTGGAACGCGAACTCGTAGGCCGGGATCTGCCCGTTCGGCGCCATGTACCACTCGCGCAGGAACAGCAGCAGCTGCTGCTTGCTGAACTGCGGGTCGAGCTTGGCGAACGGGATCATGTGGAAGGCCAGGTCCCACGCCGCGTACCACGGATACTCCCACTTGTCGGGCATCGACACGACGTCGCGGTTGTAGAGGTGCGCGAAGTCGCTGTTGCGCCCCTGCTGCCGCTGCGGCGGCGGCGGCGGCTGCGCCGGGTCGCCCTTCAACCAGGTGCGCACGTCGTACCAGTAGAACTGCTTGCTCCAGATCAGCCCGGCGTAGGCCTGGCGCTGGATCGCCACCGCTTCGGCGTCGCACTCCTTGCCGCACAGCTCGTGGTAGAAGGTGTCGGCCTCGCTGCGCCGCAGCTCGAGCACGCGCTGGAAGCCCTGGCCGAACGCGCGCGGCGGCTGCGCCTCGGCCCGCCGCAGCCGCAGGCGCAGCTGCGCACTGCCGCGTGCCGGCAGTTCGAGCACGCAGTGGAAGGCGCACTTGCTGCCGTGCTTCTGCGGGTTCACCGCCAGGCGGTTGCCGCCGACGACGTACTCGTGGAAGGCGTCCTTGACGTGGGCGTTCGGATCGCCGCTGCCATACAGCTTGACGGTGTTGGTGTCGTTCTCGGTCGCCAGCACGCCGCGGCAGAGACCGTCCTCACCGTCGATCTCGAGCGCCATCGGCGGCAGGTCGGCGCCGGTGGCGACGAGGCGGTGGTCGCCGTCGGCGCCGATGACGCCGCGCGGCCAGTAGCCCTCGGTGTTGCGCCCCCACGCCCAGGTGTTGCGGAACCACAGCTGCGGCAGCACGTGCAGCCGCGCGGCGAACGGGCCGCGGTTGTGCACGTCGAGCACGATGCAGACGTCCTCGGGTTCGGCCTTGGCGTAGGTCACCTCGACGTCGAAGTAGCGGTCGTCGGCGAACACGCCGGTGTCGACCAGTTCGAACTCGGGCTCCAGGCGACTGCGCGCCTTGTTCTCGGCGACCAGCCGCGCGTACGGGAACGCCGCCTGCGGGTACTTGTAGACCGCGCGCAGCCACGAAGCGGTCGGCAGCGCGTCGGTGTAGAAGTACTCCTCCTTGACGTCCTCGCCGTGGTTGCCTTCGGGGCCGGTGAGCCCGAACAGCCGCTCCTTCAAGAACGGGTCGCGCTCGTTCCACAGCGCGAACGACAAGCACAGGCGGCCCTGGCGATCGGTGATGCCGAGCAGGCCGTCCTCGCCCCAGCGGTAGGCGCGGCTGCGCGCGTGCTCGTGCGGGAAGTAGCTCCAGCAGCTGCCGTCGGCCGAGTAGTCCTCGCGCACGGTGCCCCACTGGCGCTCGGACAGGTAGGGACCCCAACGCTGCCAGTTCTGTTCGCGGCGCGCCTCCTTTTGCAGACGGTCGCGTTCGGACGAGGGACGAGAACTCATCGCCGCGCCTGTGTATCCGGCGCGCGCACCGGCCGCACCAGCGCCCGCGCGAGAATCGCACGGCCGCGGCCCGCCGCTCACCCCTCGGCGAGCATGCCGTGGAACATCGCCGGCAGCGGATCGTTCGCGCGCAGCGTGCGCCCGGTCACCGGATGCGGCAGTTCGAGCTCGCCGGCGTGCAGCAGGAACACCGGGCCGAGGTCGGCGCGCGAACCGTAGCGCGCGTCGCCGACGATCGGGTGGCCGAGGTGCGCGAGGTGGACGCGGATCTGGTGCTGGCGGCCTTGCTGCGGCTCCACCTTGACCAGCGTCATGTGGCGCACGGTGCGCACGACCTCGTAGTCGGTGCGCGCCGGCCGCCCCTGCGGGTCGACGACGACCTTCGGGTCGCGGCGGTCGCCGCCT
>CANGSN010000328.1 GCA_947455805.1 Planctomycetota bacterium | reverse complement strand
GGCTCGGCGTCGTGTAGCTGCGTTCGGCGAAGTGCATGTAGACCGCCATCGGCACGTTGCTGACCAGCACGCTGAAGCCGACGAACGCGGCGGTGGCGAGGGCGGGCAGTGGGTGGCGGCGGGCGTGGCGCAGCGCGACGCCGAGGCCGAATACGAACGCGGCGCCGACGGCGAAGCCGGCGAGGCCGAGAGCACTCGCCAGGTCGCGCACGACGGGCAGTCGGTCGGGGCCGTAGTCGCAACACAGCTCGTGCGGCCAGAGCGTGAGCAAGAGGCCGTGGCCCCAGGCGAGGAAGCCACTGGCGATGCGTTGCA
The DNA here is from genome assembly GCA_947455805.1 of Planctomycetota bacterium. Classification (GTDB taxonomy): domain Bacteria; phylum Planctomycetota; class UBA1135; order UBA1135; family UBA2386; genus UBA2386. The sequence continues at coordinate 3,930 of CANGSN010000328.1, read as the reverse complement.
GCAGCGGCAGCAGCAGCAGCGGGTTGTCGAGCAGGCCGACGGTGTCGTCACCGCCGTGCGGCAGGCGGGCGAGCATGCCGGCGCGCAGCTGCAGGTGGCAACCGGCGGCGATGGTGCAGGTGGTGGCCACCAGCAGCCAGCACTTCGGCGACACGCGCGCGAGTGGGGCCGTCCCGGCGCGTTCGCGCGCTCGCTGCCATCCTCGGGCCAGCACGCACAGCGGCGCGAACGCGACCCAGGCGAGGCCACTCTCCTTCGCGCTGGCGGCGAGGAACAAGCTCGCGCCGCTGGCGAGCAGCCAGCCGGACGCTCGCAGCGTCGACGCGGCGTTGGCGACGCGCAGCATCAGCAGCGTCGCCGCGAGGCCGAACACGAGCGCCAGCAGTTCGGCGCCACCGACCAGGTTGGCGACCACTTCGCTGTGCAGCGCGTGCAGGCCGAACACCGCACTGCCGATCGCAGCGGCGGCGAACGGCAGGCCGAGGCGGCGCAGCAGCAGGTGCACGAGGCCGGTCGCCAGCGTGTGCAGGGCGAGGTTCAGCGCGTGGGCGACGAGCGCATGGTCGCCGCAGACGGCGTGGCGCAGCGCGAACCACAGCGTGGTCAGCGGGCGGTAGGCGGTCGCGGCCGGCGCGTGCTGCGGCCACCAGTTGTTCGCCCAGTAGTCGCCGAGCGGGTGCAGCGTGGCGACCAGCGGCTGGCGCGTCGGCCCGCTGCCCATCGCCGCGAAGCGGTCGTCCCACGTGAAGCCGTTCGCCAGCGACGGCGCGTAGAGCAGGAAGCTCGCCAGCAGGATCGCGGCGACCAGGGCACGCTGCCGATCGGCAGTGCGCGACTCGACAGTGCGCGGCGCAGTGGGGGCGGACACGGCGGTTCCATCGGCGCATTGCCACCGGGGAGTGGAGCCACCGGGGAGTGGAGCCGCCGCGGCGGCTCGATCAGGCGCGGCCCATGAACTCGCCGGTGTCGGTGCTGACGCGGACCTTCTCGCCCTGCTTGATGTGCGCCGGGACCTTGATGACGAGGCCGGTGCTGCAGGTCGCGGGCTTCTGCACGCTGCTGACCGTGTCGCCGCGCGCGGCGTCCTCGGTCTGCGTGATCTCGAGCACCACCGCCGGCGGCAGCTGCACGGTCAGCGCCTCGCCTTCGCAGAACACCACGGTCACCGTGCTGTTGTCGGTGATGTACTGCATCGCGTCGCCGACCACCTCGGCGTTGAGCACGAACTGTTCGAAGTTCTCGTTGTCCATGAACGTGTAGCCCAGCGAGTCCTTGAACAGGTACTGCGACTCGCGCGAGTCCAGGTAGACCAGGTCGAGCGTGTCGCTGGTCTTCATGCGGACTTCCTTCTGGCGACCGTTCTTCAGGTTCTTCAGGTAGACGTGGTGGATCGCGCGCAGGTTGCCCGGGGTCAGGTGGTCGTAGCGGGTGATCTGGTACAGGTCGCTCTCGTAGCGGACGACCATTCCCTTCTTGGCTTCGGTGACGCGGATCGCCATGGCGGACGTCGGGGGGATTGCTGCGTGGTTGCTGGGGGACCGGGTCGCGCCGTGCGACCTGCGGGGCGAGCAAGATAGCGGGCCGGCATGCGCACGGCGAGGGTTGCGTGGCGGCCGGGCGCTGCCTCCAATGCGCCGCCATGGACTCCTCGTCTTCGCGCGTCGATCGTCGGCGCTTCCTCGTCGGTGTCGGTGGTTTGTGCGGCACCATCGGCTTGTCGGGCTCGGCTTCGGCGGCGTCGCTGGTCGATCGTCTGCTGCTGCCCCGGCGCGAACTGTTCCCGATCAGCCTCGCGCAGTGGTCGCTGCACAAGGCGCTGTTCGACATGAAGCTCGACAACCTCGACTTCCCGGCCAAGGCGGCGTCGTTCGGCTGCACCGGCGTCGAGTATGTGAACACGTTCTGGCGCGACAAGGCGACCGACGCGAAGTACGTCGCCGAGTTGAAGAAGCGCTGCGCCGACGCCGGGGTGAAGAGCGTGCTGATCATGTGCGACGGCGAGGGCGCGCTCGGCGATCCGAAGGACGCGGCGCGCAAGAAGGCGGTCGAGAACCACCACAAGTGGGTCGACGCCGCGCGCGAGCTCGGGTGCCACGCGATCCGCGTCAACGCGCAGAGCTCCGGCAGCTACGAGGAGCAGCAGAAGCTCGCCGCCGACGGCCTGCGGGCGTTGTGCGAGTACGGCGACAAGGCCGGCATCGACGTCATCGTCGAGAACCACGGCGGCCTGTCGTCGAACGGCAAGTGGCTGGCGGAGACGCTGAAGAAGGTCGACCACAAGCGCTGCGGTGCCTTGCCGGACTTCGGCAACTTCCGCGTCAGCGACAAGGAACAGTACGACCGCTATCAGGGCGTCGACGAGCTGATGCCGTTCGCGCGCGGCGTCAGCGCCAAGTCGCACGACTTCGACGACCAGGGCGAGGAGATCCATACGGACTACCACCGCATGCTCGAGATCGTCGTCGTCAAGCACGGTTGGACCGGCTTCGTCGGCATCGAGTACGAAGGCGGCAAGCTGTCGGAGGACGACGGCATCGTCGCCACCCGCAAGCTGCTCGAGCGCGTGCGCGCCGAACTCGCCGCCAAGGCGGCCGCGAAGCAGGGCGGCGCCAAGGGCGGTGAAGCCAAGAGCGGTGACGGCAAGAGCGGCGGAGGTGGCAAGTGAACGATCGTCTTCGCAAGCTCCCGACCTACCCGATGGAACAGCTGGCCGGCTGGAAGGCGCAGCTGGCCGAGCGCGGTGTGCCGATCTTCGACTTCGGCACCGGCGATCCGCGCGAACCGACGCCGGCGATCCTGCGCCAGGCGATGTTCGACGGCACCCACGAGGTGTCGCAGTACCCGCCGACGCAGGGCACGAAGCCGCTGCGCCAGGCGGTGGCCGGTTACCTGCAGCGGCGCTTCGGCGTCGCCGTCGACGCCGACACCGAGGTGATGGCGACGCTCGGCAGCAAGGAGTGCCTGTTCCACCTGCCGCTGACGTTCGTGCAGGTGCCGAGCGACAAGGACCTCGTGCTCTACGGCGAGCCCGCGTACCCGGTCTACGAGATCGGGGCCTTGTTCGCCGAGGCCTGGACCTATCCGGTGCCGCTCGGCGTGCACAACGGCTACGCGCTCGATCCCGACGCGTTGCCGGAGGCGGTGCTGAAGCGCGCGTCGGTGGTGTTCCTGAACTACCCGCACAACCCGACCGGCTTCTGCCTGCCGGACTCGCTGTTCCGCCGCTGGGTCGAGGTGCGCGAGGAGTACGGCTTCGTGCTGGTCAGCGACGAGTGCTACGTCGACCTGCACTATGACGGCCCGCGGCCGCGCAGCCTGCTCGAGTTCGGCAAGAAGGGCTGCCTCGCCGTGCACTCGCTGAGCAAGCGCTCGGGCATGACCGGCTATCGCAGCGGCTTCGTCGCCGGCGACAAGGACCTGATCGCGACCTACAAGCGATTCCGCGCCAGCATGGGCACGGCACCGCAGGAGTTCGTGCAGGCGGCGGCGACCGTGGCGTGGACCGAACCGAAGCACGTCGAACAGCGCCTCGCGGTGTTCGCGGCGAAGCGCGCGGTGCTGCTCGAACTGTGCCGGCAGCGCGGGCTGCGCGTGCACGGCAGCCAGGCCGGCCTCTACCTGTGGGTCGAGGTGCCGGAAGGCACCGACGGCGTCGCCTACGCGCAGCGTTGCCGCGAGGTCGGCATCGTCGTGGCGCCGGGTTCGTTCTTCGGCCGCGGCCAGGAGCGCTACATCCGGCTGGCGTTGGTGCCGACCGTCGACGAGTGCAAGCGCGCCGCGGCGATCTGGCCGAAGTGAACGCGCGCGCGGCTCAGAGGCTGAGAGAGAATCCTCTCGAAGCCTCTGCGCGGCTGCGAATGCAGCCGCCAAACATGATTCTGAGAGCCCGTAGCATGATTTTCTCTCGGGCTCTCAGCGGCCGTCGCGCTG
>CANGSN010000327.1 GCA_947455805.1 Planctomycetota bacterium | reverse complement strand
GAAGGCAACCGCGCGTTCCTGCTGATCCCGGTCGAGACGGCCACCGAAGCCGGCCCGGAACTGATCTGGCAGATCACCTGGCAGTAGCCGCCCCCGGCAGCCATCCGGCCGCCGCGCGTCAGAGGCTGGGAGAGAATGCTCTCGAAGCCTCTGCGCGGCTGCGAATGCAGCCGCCGAACATGATTCTGAGAGCCCGTAGCATGATTTCTTCTCGGCCTCTCAGCCAGCTTCGCCGCTGGCCGGCGCCTGGCCGATCGCGGCCAGCAGCTCGGCCTTCAGGCCGCCCAGGTCGCTGAGGTCGATCGCCGGCGCGATCAGCACGATCGGCTGCATCTCCTTCTGCTTCGGATCGACCAGCACGAGGTCGGCGCGTTCCTGCTCGGCGGTGCGCGGCGGTACGTTGCGCAGCACGCGCTTGCGCAGCAGCAACAAGGCACAGAAGTAGCGCAGCGAACGCGCCCGATCGTCGTCGACCGTGGCCAGCCGATCGAACAGCGCCCGCAGCGAGTGCAAGTCGAGCACCGGCTCCTTGCTGCCGCTCGCCTTGCGCACCGACCGCCAGAAGATCGGCGGCTGTCCCGGCGCGCAGTGGCGTTCGTGCTCCTGGAAGCACGCGTCGCACATGTCGCTGCGCACGCACTCCGGCCACTGCAGCACCGCAAACCACGCGCGGCTGGTCGGCAACGGGCACCCGGGACGCTCACACGCCTTGCGATCGCGCTGGATCTTCCAGTCTTCAGCCATCTTGGTTCTCGGGTTTCGATGCCGCCGTCGCCGGCAGACGCTCTGGCAGGGTCAGGACCAGGCGCTGCCAGGCCTCGGGCGTGCGCAGGCCGCGCCTGCCGGCGAGCACCTGCAGCGCCGCCTGGGCGCTGCGTTCGCCGCTCTCGTCGCGCGTGCGCAGGCAACGCTCGAGGTAGGCGACCAGAGCATCGCCGCTGACGCGCACGGGGAAGCGACCGAGCTGCTCGGCCGCGACACGCTGCACGAACGGATCCTGGTCGCCGGAAAGGCGGGCGGCCAGATGGACGATCGCGGGCTCTCCGCAACCCACGAGGCCGCGCAGGGCGTCGGCCCGCACCGTGTAGTCGCCGTCCTCGGCCATGCGCACCAGCACGGGCAGGGCGCGCTCGCTCGCACCGACGCGACCGAGCGCGCGCGCCGCGGCGCGCCGCTGTCGCACGTCGCCGCGCTCGGCGACGTCGAGCAGGTCCGGCACCGCTGCTGGCCCGACCGCGGCCAGCAGGTCGATGCCGAGTTCGCGCGGCAGGGCGCCTTCGTGCAACAGAAGGTCGCCGATCAACAGCGGCACGGCCTTGGCGCCGACGTGCCGGATCTCGTTGGTCGCACGCACCCCGACTGGATCGGCGCCTTCGACGGCGCGCACGACGATCTCCTGGCCGCCGGTCGGTGCCAGCGGCCGCTCGCGGACCTTGATCAGGTCGCGCACGAACATGCGCACGAGCCAAGCCGTCGCCAACGGGTCCTCCAGCACCTGCGCGCGCAACACCGGGTAGTCGGGCGCTTCCTTGCGGTAGGCGGCCTCGGCCTTGCGAACCAGCTCCAGCTGCTCCGCCGACAGCGGCCCGGGCTGGTAGCGAACGGGCGGGCTCGCACAGGCGGCGAAGCACGCCGCGAGGACGAGGGCGGTGGCGTGCCGCTGGCGCGTGGCGAGGCCCGGATGCATCCCCTAACGTCTATCCGGATGACCGCCCCCGCAAAAGACCTGCGCGCCGCCGTCGAGATCCGCACCGAGACGAATCCGGGCCGCTTCCTCGAACTGCAGCGCGAGTTCTACCGCGGCGACCGGAACTTCGTGCCACCGCTCGCCGCCGGCGAGAAGTGGCAGCTGCAGCCGCACCGCAATCCGTTCTTCCAGCACGCCGAGCTCGGCCTGTTCACCGCGTGGCGGAACGGCAAGCTGGTCGGCCGCGTCAGCGCGTGCCGAGATCGCCTCAACGACGAGTTCCACGGCGACCGCGTCGGCTTCTTCGGGCACTTCGAAGCCGCCGACGCCGAAGCAGCGGCGAACCTCGTCGAACATGCCGCCGCCTGGTGCCGGCAGCGCGGCGCCACCGAACTGCGCGGCCCGGTCGACCTGTCGACCAACTACCGGTGCGGCCTGCTGGTCGAAGGCGACCCGGGCACGCCGGTGATGATGATGCCGCACAATCCGCCGCACTACGCCGGCTGGCTCGAAGCGACCGGGCTGCGGAAGGCCAAGGACCTGGTCGCGCTGCACGGCACCAAGGACGGCATCGACCGGAAGCGCATGGCGCGCATCGCCGAGCACCTGCAGAAGCGCAACGCCGCCCAGCTGCGCCAGGTCGACATGCGCCGCTTCACCGACGAGGTGCGCACGATGTGGCGCCTCTACGAGAGCATCTGGGACCGCAACTGGGGCTTCACGCCGATGCCCGAGGCCGAGTTCCTGGCGCAGGCGCGCGACCTGAAGAAGATCGCGCATCCGGCCCTGCTGCAGATCGCCGAGGTCGAAGGCAAGCCGGTGGGCTTCATCGTCGCCTTGCCCGACGTCAACAAGGCGGTGCACGCCTGCAACGGCCGGCTGCTGCCGTTCGGCTGGTGGAAGTTCCTGCGCACGCTGCGCGCAACGCGGTCGATCCGGGTGCTGACGATGGGCGTGACCCGTGATTACCGCCGCGCCGGCGTCGACGTGATGATGATGCAACGCGTCATGGAGGACGGCATCGCCGCCGGCTTCGACGCCTGCGAAGCCGGCTGGATCCTCGAGGACAACGACGACATGCTGAGCCCGTTGGCGACGATGGGCCTGCGCCTCTACCGCCGTTACCGCATCTACAGCAAGAGCCTCCGCTGATGGACTTCCAACTGGGTCGTGGCATGCCTGGCATGCCGCAGGTGCCGCAACAACTGCCGACGCTGCTGTTCGCGCTCGGCGCCGTCGTCGTCGGCCTCGGCTTCGCCGTGCTCGTCTTCGAATGGTTGCTGCGCTGGCTGGTCGCCGGCGTCTTCGTGCTGCTCGGCCTCGTGCTGCTGGGCACCGCGGCGCGCGCCAAGCGCATGCTCGGCTGACCGGCCCGTCGGTCCTCGCGGCCTGCGCGCCGCGCCGACGTCAGCGCAACTGCAATTCGTCGAGCCGGTAGAGTCGTGCGTCGACGCAGGCGAACACGTCCTCGTGGCGTTCGAGCACGCGACCGGTGCGGCGCTCGCACCGCACCACCTGTTCCGACGTGTCGCCCATGCCGACCAGGTGCACCGACAGATCGAGCGCGTTCTCGGCGAACGCCACCGCACCGCGCGGCTTCCAGCCCTGCCCGTCGAGCTCGTGGTTCAGCGCGACGATGTCCTCCGGCTGCAGCGCGCCGGAGCCGAGGCCGAAGCCGGGGCGCCGCATGCCGCGCAGCGTGAACGCGCCGAGGAACAGGCTCATGCCACCGCAGCACCCGTAGAACGCGCGCAACGACTGCGGTAGCGGTGTACCGAGCTGACGTTCCAGGTGCGCCAGCCGCTCGCCGCGCAGCCGGGGAAACACGACGTGCATCCAGACCGAAGCGTCCTCGTCGGGCACGCGGCCGATCAGTTCGACGCCGTTGCGCAGACGAAGCGAACCGAGCGCGCGCCAGTCCTCGAGCAAGTCCTGGATGCGCAAGATGTGTTGCAGGGCGTTCATGGCGGTGCCTCACCTTTCGTGCCGGCCCCGCCTCGCACTCGATCGGGAACTCCCCGCATCTCCGAAAGCCGTAGAGCCACCGCCTGCGCCACGGCCTGAAACCGCTGCATGCCGCTACGGCCCCCCCCCGTCCCGACCGCGGGCGCTACTCGACCACCGCCAGCGTCGACGCCGGCACGTAGCCGATGCGATCGCCGATTGCGACGCGCAGCCACGAGCCGCCTTGGCTGCCTTGGACTCCGACGGCGACACCCGGACGCACGGTCGCGAGCGACGGAAGATCGGCGCGCGGTTCCGCGCGCAGCTCGAGGCGCTCCAGCGCGATCGCGACCGGCGGCCGGTTCGGCGCCAGCCACAGCAGCTCGACGGCGAACACGGCCCCGGCGGCGCCGCACAAGAAGCCGAGCGTGCGGGCGGCCGGTCGACGCCACCCGAGCAACAGCAGCGCGGCGGCGAGCGTCATGCAGGTGCCGCACACCCACAGATGCTCGTCGGCCGTCAGCCGATGCAGCGCGCGCACGAACGCCGCGACCATGCCGTCGGGCGCGTCGGACAGTTCGAGCCGTTGCCGCACGAAGCGCACGTTGCCGGCGAGCTCGG
>CANGSN010000326.1 GCA_947455805.1 Planctomycetota bacterium | reverse complement strand
GTCGCCATGCAGGCCGAAGCTCCCCAGCAGGTGGACGACGAGGCGTTCCATCGCCTGCAGCTGCTCCTGGTTCGGCTTCTGGCCGTTCCTGCCGGGCATGAAGTTGCCGAGCAGGCAGATGCCGATGTTGCCGACGTTGTGCTCGCCCTTGGCATGCGCACCCTGCCAGCGCAGATCGCGGCCCTGCCAGATGCGGCCCGAGGGGTCGATCAGGAAGTGGTAGCCGATGTCGCCGTAGCCGCGCGCGCCCATGTGGTCGCGCTGGATCACCTGCAGCTGCGCCGAGCACGCCGACTGGCGGTCGTCGCGCAGCAGGATCGCCGAGTGGTGGATGGTGACTCGGGTCACCTTGCCCATAGCGTCCATGTTGCCGCGGTTCGGCATGCGGGCGTTCCAGGTCGAACGCGGCAGGATGGCGATGCCGGCGTCCATCGCCGGCGGCGCTTCGGCGGGGGTCAGGGCCATCGCCTGCAGGCGGCGCACCAGCAGCGGGTCGACGGCCAGCGCCAGCGCCTGCTCGTGGTCGAAGCGGCCGCGCTCGGGCATGCCCTGCTGCACGTAGGCCTCGGCGCGCAGGTAGCGGGCGATCGCGGCGTCGCTGGTCGAGGGCTTGCTGCTGCCGAACAGCACCTCGGCCGCGGCGTCGAGCGCCGACTGCGGGTGACGCAGTTGCAGCTCGAGCCAGGCGCGGCGCAGCATCGCCGGGGTGGTGCGGTTGCGGCCGAGGGCCTCGAGCTCCTGTTCGGGCGTGAGGTGCGACGCGCCGAAGATCGCCTCGGAGGACGCCACGGTCGGCGGCGTGTAGGCGCGTGCTTGCCGCGGCTTCTGGGTCGCGCAGCCGGTGGCCAGCAAGGCGCACGCCAGCAGCGCGAGCGTGCGGAGCCAGCTTTGGAAGAACGAGAACGAAGCGCGACCGCCGCGCGGGAGATGGTGCAACACGAGATCAGCCCTCCTGCGTCGGGTGTCCCAGGTCGGGACGATCCCGCGCCGCGGGCAGAACGCTACCTGCGTCGCCGCTCCGATGCCACCGTGCACTGCGCCTCGCGGTCGGGCCGCCCCGGCCGGTGGAAAGTCGCCGTGGCCGGGATTCAGGGGCGAGGGCGACGCCGCCGATAACCCGCCCAGGCACTCCAACCATGTTTGCACAGGTCGCCATCAAGCTCACGGGTCCGATGGACCACCTCCGGCTGGTCTGGCAGACCGGCGAGACGCTGCTGGACTCGGTCGTGTTCGACGAGGATCCGGAGGGCACGCGCTACAACGTGCTGCTGGCGTTGCAGGAGATGGTCACCAACGTGCTACGCCACGGCTACCAGCTCGACGCCAACCGACCGATCGAGGTCGTCTTCGAACTGTCCGACGACACGCTGCAGATCATGCTGCGCGACCAGGGCCCTGCCTTCGATCCGCTGGCCTACGATTCGTCGGGCATCGAGGAGCAGACCGGCATGCCGGCCGAGGCCGGAGGCTTCGGCATCCACATCGCCCGCCTGGTGATGGACCGCGTCGACTACGAACGGGTCGACGGCTGGAACGTCCTGTGCCTGCAGAAGTGCGTGCGGGCCAAGGCCAACACCTGAGGGCATCTTGACCCTGCAACGTGGAACCAGCGAGCTGCTGGCCGCCCTCCCGCAGGCACTCGGCGGGGTGACGGTGCGCGTGCTCGACGAACCGCCGGCGGTCCCCGCCGCGGCCGGTGGCGTGCAGCTCGTCGAGTCGCTGCCGGAAGGCTGCGTCGTCGCCGACGTGCCGCCGGATGCCGCGGCGCTGGTGCCGCTGGTGCGTTCGCTGCTGGACGTCGTCGCCGCACGCGAGCAGCTCGAGGGCGACATGCTCAGCGTGCTCACCAAGTTCGAGGTGATGCAGGAGCAGTTGTTCTCGTACGCCGAGGAACTGCCGCGCATCTCGTCGGGCGACGAGCTGCAGATCGCATCGGGCGGCGCCGAGGCGTGCCAGCGCGCGACCAAGGTCCGCCACGTCGTCTACCTGTCCTACCTGCAAGGCAAGAACTGCTGCGAGGTCGTCTCCCATCATTCGTTCCGGGAAGGCCCGAGCGGTGGTGCGGTGGTCCTGGATCCCGTCCTGCCCGTCGAGGGTTTCCTGGCCGAGGTGATCGGCGGTGAGGGAGTGGTCGTGCGCGACGTGCCAGCCGGCGCATGGCTGGGCGATCGTGGGTCGCTCGAGCATCTCTCGCGGTCGCAGGTGCTCGGCGTTCCGGTTCGCTACGGCGTCGACGTGATCGGGGCGCTGGTGTTGGTCGACAAGTTGCCGGTCGACGATCGCGGCGACCTCGCACCTCGGCGCTTCGATCACGAGGAGTGGCAGATCGCCTCGTCCTACGCGGCCATCCTCGGCGCGCTGCTCGGTGCCCGCAAGTCGGCGGAACTGCGCAAGGAGATGAACATGGCCGAGGCGATCCAGCGGCAGATCCTGCCGAACGGACCGCCGCAGCTCGCCGGTTTCGACGTCGCCGCGACCTACGCTGCCTGCGGCGCGGTCGGCGGCGACTACTACGACTACGTGCCGCTGGCCGACGGCCGCCAGCTGGTCGTCGTCGCCGACGTCTCGGGCCACAACCTGGCGTCGGGCATGGTCATGGTCGGCGCGCGCGCGATGCTGCGCACACTGGCGTCGGTCTACTCGGAGCCGCAGCGCGTGTTCGAGGCGCTGGCCGCGAGCATGTTCGGCGACCTGAACCGCACCGAGCGCTTCCTGACCGCTGCCGCCGTCGCCGTGCGCCCCGACGACGGCAGCGTCGAGTATGTCTGCGCCGGCCACAACGACCTGCTCGTCTATCGCGCCGCCAGCGACCGCGTCGAGAGCGTCGCCAGCGACAGCACGATCCTCGGCTTCCTGCCGGCACCCGACTACCCGCCGCGCACGATCCGCCTGCAACCGGGCGACTGCCTGTTGCTCTACACCGACGGCATCACCGAGGCGACCGACGAGACCGACGAGATGTTCGGCGACGACCGGTTGCGCAGCGTGTTCGCACAGTTGGCCACCAATCCGTCGGCGCGGTTGATCGTCGACGGCATCGTACAGGCACTCGACCAGTTCCGTCGCGGCCGGGTCGGCAGCGACGACGTCACCGCCGTGGTGGTGCGCTACCACGGCAAGGGAGGGAGACGATGACCCAGCGAACCATCCTCGTCGTCGACGACGAACCGTTCATCTGCCGTTCGCTGACGTTCGTCCTGCGGAAGGCGGACTACAACGTGCTCGAGGCCAGGAACGGCGAAGAGGCGCTGGCGGCGATCCGCGCGCACAAGCCGGACCTGGTGTTCCTCGACGTCATGATGCCGAAGCTCAACGGCTTCCAGGTGACGCAGCAGGTGCGCGCCGACACGACGCTGGACGGCGTCAAGATCATCCTGCTGACCGCGAAGGGGCAGGAGTGCGACCGGGAGGTCGGCAAGACCGCGGGTGCCAACGACTACATGACCAAGCCGTTCAGCCCGACCAAGATCCTCGACCGCACGCGGCAGATCCTCGGCGGCTGAGTCCGCCCGGCGCGTGCGATCGCCATGGCGCGCGCCTACGCTCGCGCCGTGCCCGCTCCCGGAGTTGCCGCCGATCCGCTGCTGCAGCGTGCGCCCTGGCTCGCGGTGCTGCGGCAGGGCGTGCCGCTGGCGTTCGGCTTCGCCTCGCACGCGCTGATCAACCTGGTCGACCTGGCGCTGGTCGGCCGCCTCGGCGGCGACGCGCTGCAGGCGGCGCACATCGGTTCGACCTGGAACGTGCTGCCGATGATCGTCGGCAACTGCGTGTCGACGGCGCTGCTGGCGAGCTTGTCGCGCGACCTCGGCGCCGGCGACGTCGCCCTGGCGCGGGCACGCAACCGCCGCGCGCAGGCGTTCATGGTCGGCTTCGCGCTGCTGCTGGCCCTGCTGACGACGCTGCCGGCGGGGCCGATGGTCGACCTGATGGCGGCGGGGCCGAACGTGCGCGCCGACGCGCTGCACTACCTCGTGGTCAGCAACCTCGGCTGCGTCACGATGTTCGTGCTGATGCAGACGACGGCGGCGATGCGCGCGGTCGGCGAGGTGGCGATGCCGGTGCTGCTGCTGCTCGGCGCCAACGTCGTCAACCTCGCGCTGGCGCTGCCGCTGCTCTACGGCTTCGACGCGATCGGCTTGCCGGGCGTCGGCGTCGTCGGCGCCGCCTACGCCGCCGTCGCCTCGCGCACGTTGGCGGCGGTGGTGGCGGTCGCCTGGCTGTGGCGTGCTTCGCACCCGCTGTCGTTGCGATCC
>CANGSN010000325.1 GCA_947455805.1 Planctomycetota bacterium | reverse complement strand
CAGGCCCGGGTCGGTGAACATCGAGGTGCCGACCTGCACCGCCGACGCGCCGGCGCAGACGAAGTCGAGCACGTCGTCGGCCGAACGCACGCCGCCGACGCCGAGGATCGGCAGCTTCACCGACCGCGCCAGCTCGTAGACCATGCGCAGCGCCACCGGCTTGATCGCCGGCCCCGACAGGCCGCCGATGACGCGGCCGAGGATCGGCTTCTGCTTGCGCCAGTCGACCGCCATGCCGATCAGCGTGTTGATCGCGGTCAGGCCGTCGGCGCCGCCTTGCTCGGCGCCGCGCGCGATGGCGACGATGTCGGTCACGTTCGGCGACAGCTTGGCGAACACCGGCACGTTGGCGACCGCCTTGACCGCGCGCACCGCCTGCTCGGTCATGCGCGGATCGGTGGAGAACAGCAACTTGCCCTCCTGCACGTTCGGGCACGACAGGTTGACCTCGAGCAGGTCGACCCCGGCCTTGCAGAAGCGTTCGGCCATCGTCACGAAGTCGGCGATCGACTCGCCGCCGATGTTGATCACGATGCGCGGGCCGAGCCCGTGCTTGCTGCGCCCCTCGGCCTGCAGCTGCTTCATCTTCGGCAGCGTCTCGGCGAGGAAGTAGTCGATGCCTTTGTTCTCGAGCCCGATCGAGTTCAGCATGCCCGATGGCGTCTCCCAGATGCGCGGCGGCGGGTTGCCGGGCCGCGGCGCCAACGTCACCGTCTTGCTGACGAGCCCGCCGACATGGCCGAGGTCGGAGAACTGGCGCCCTTCCCAACCGGAGCCGAACGTGCCCGAGGCACTGAGCACGGGGTTGGCGAGAGTCAGGCTGGCGAGGGTCGTCTCTAGCACGAGCGTGCGCCGCAGCATCGCGGCGTGGCGGGGTCCTGCGTTCGGGTGTCGGGTCCGGCCGGCTGTAGGCCGATCGGCGGCGTCGGAGGATAGCGACTACGCGCCCGGCTTGCGATCGGCCGCCGCCACCGCCGCCACCTTCTTCGCCTTGGCAGCACTCAGGTCGTCGCGCCACAGCAGCAGGAACAGGCCGATGGCGCCGACGGTGATGCAGGAGTCGGCGACGTTGAAGGCCGGGAAGTCCCAGGCGAACGGCCAGGTCGCCGAGAAGTGCAGGAAGTCGCGCACCGAACGATCGTCGCGGGTGAAGTTGTCGTAGAGGTTGCCGAGCGCGCCGGCGAGCACGAGGCTCAGCACGAACAGCTGCAGGCGGGCGGTGACGGCGGTGCCGCGCACGAACCAGAACAGGCCGAACACGGCCAGGCAGCGCAGCACCATCAGCACCACGGTGCCGTTCTGGAACAGGCCCCAGATGGTGCCGGTGTTGCCCCAGGTCACCAGCTCGAACCGGAGGGCGGCGGTGTCGAACACCAGCTCCGGCGGGCGCCGCATCTCCTCGACGCCGGGCGAGCGTTCGGCCAACCGGGTGAACACCCAGTGCTTGCTCCACAGGTCGGCCACGACCAGCAGCGGCCACGGCCACCAGAACCACGGCTTGCCGGCGAACGTCTTCGCGGGCGCAGCCTCGGCCGGCGTCGGCGCCGGTTCCGCCGGGGCCTGGCTCACGCGCTCTCGCGGTTGCGTTCCTCGGACTCCTGGTGGCGCACGCAGTAGCGGGCCCACGGCAGGTACTCGAGGCGCGCCTTCGGGATCCAGATGTCGGTGGCCTTGGCCGCCTTCGGCTTCTTGCCGTCCTTGCCCGGCTTCTTGGCGTTCTCGATCTCCTCGTGGCACATCGGGCAGACGCCGAATTCCCACTCGCCCTTGCCGTCGATGCGATCGAGGGCCTCTTCGATCAGCTTGATCGTCTCTTCCTCGTTCTCGATCAGGCCCAGCATGAAGCCCTGGTCGTAGTTGTCGGTGCCCTGGTCGGCGAGGTGGTCGACCGACGCGTCCTGGTCGGACGCCCGCAGCGCTTCGTCGCGCATCGACCCGACATCGCCGCGCAGGGAAGCCAGCTGCTTCACGAGGATCGTCTTGTACTTCTGCAGATCCGTCTTGGTCGGCTTGGTCATGACTTCGGTGCGTGGCGAACGGCGGAGGATCGAACGGGCTGGCCCAGATGCACAGCGAAGCCGGCGAACAGGCTCGCCGGCATCCCCGGCGCCGGTCGGGCCGGCGCGAAGGGGCGAGGACCATACGTAGGGGTCCGGAGGGCGTCAAGGCGCGCCAGTGCCCCCTTCGCTCGGGAGTCGAGCTGGAAGCCGAGGCGGCGCCAACCGCGCGCGCAGCTATCCTCCGCTGCGTGGCCCCCGCCCAGCTGCTCGCCGACTTCCTGGTCTACCTGGGTGTCGAATTGCAGGTATCGCCGCATACCGTCGCCGCCTACCGCAACGACCTGCAGCGACTGATCGGCGGCGCGACTCGCCTGCCGGACCGCGCCGCCATCGACCGCCACCTCGCGTCGCTGCTCGCCGACCACGCGCCGGCGTCGATCGCTCGCGCGGCGGCGGCGATCCGCGGCTTCTACCGCTTCCTCCACGCGGAGGGCCTCGCCGACGACGACGTCGCCGAAGGCCTGCTCGGGCCGAAGCTCGAGCAGAAGCTGCCGAAGGCGCTGACCCGGCGCAGCATCGCGCGGCTGCTCGACCACGAACCCGACGACGCGCTGGGCGTGCGCGACCTGGCGATGCTGCACGTGCTCTACGCCACCGGCTGCCGCGTGAGCGAGGTCACCGGCCTGTCGGTGCACTCGCTGGTGCAAGAGCACCGCGTGCTGCGCGCGTTCGGCAAGGGCGGCAAGGAACGGCTGGTGCCCATCGCCGACGTGGCGCTGCGCCACGTGCAGCGCTACCTGAGCGAGGTGCGTCCGGAGCTGCGCGCGCGTGCCCGCAGCGATCCCGGCGACGCGTTGTTCCTGTCGCGCACCGGCCGCCGCCTCGACCGCGTGCGCGTGTTCCAGGTGGTGCGCGCCGCTTGCGCCCGCGCCGGACTCGCCGTCGCCTGCTCGCCGCACGCGCTGCGCCATTCGTTCGCCACCCACCTCGTCGCCGGCGGCGCCGACCTGCGCAGCGTTCAGGAGATGCTCGGCCACGCGTCGCTGCAGACCACGCAGGTCTACACGCACGTCGACCACGAACGGCTGCGCAGCGTGCACCGCCGCTTCCATCCGAGGGGCGGTTCGGCGCCGGGGTAGGGCAACCACCGCAGCGCGGCCGATCCCGCTGCGGCCATGTCCCAGGGCTATATCCGCACACTTCCGTGGTTGCTGCTGCTGCCACCGACCGCTTGCCAGAACCAGGAGTCGGCCACGCCGCCGGTGCGGGCTTTGCGGTCGTCGCCGACGAGGTCCGCGATCTCGCCGGCCGCACCGCCAACGACGCCGCCGTCATCGGCCGCACCGTCGACGCGCTGGTCGAAGCGGCCCAGCGCTCGGCGACGTCGATGAGCAAGGTGCGCAGCCTCGTAACCGAGGTGCACACGCCGCAGGAACGCATCGCCGGCGACGTCGCGCGCCAGCGCCGCGACGCCGACGCAGTCGGCTCGGCGGTCACTGCGGCGAACACCGCGTCGACGACGATCCACGACGTCTCGACGGCGGTGGCCTCGGGCACCGCGCGCACGCAGGAACCGACCGAATCCGCCGGCCAACTGGCCACCGCCGTGCGCGGCACCGCGGGACGCCTCGGCGAGCTCGTTCGCCAGTTCCGGCTCTGACGAAGGCCGGCGCCGCGTGGATCCAGCGCCGCCTGCGCGCACGTTCAGTCGTTGGTTCGCGCCGCCATGACGAACAGGGAGTCGTCCCCGGCGACCCCGGGCGCCGGCAACACCGCCGACACGCGGAAGCGCCGCTCCAGCAGCGCCGCCGCCGCCGCGTCGGCGAGGAAGCGTCGGCGCTCGACGCCGCCGAGCACGAGGAAGGCCGCGGCTCGCCGTTCGCTCGCGGTCGCCAGCAGCTGCTGCAGCGACGACGCCGGATCCTCCACGTGCAGGGCCGCGACCTGCACCAGCGGATGCGCGTCGACGTCGGGCTGCTGCCAGTGCCGCGGCCGCAGGTAGCACACCAGCACGTCGTGGCCACCCGCGGCGCCCACGACGAGAGCCTGCGCGCCTTCGCCCGTGCGCAGCACCAACCGGGCCGCGTCGCGCCACGGCGGTCGCCCCCCGGCGAACAACGTCGTCCACAGGAACGCGTCGACGAACAGTGCGACGACGACGACCGTGGCCGGCAACCACGCCACCAGCGGTGCCCAGCGGCTCGGCGGCAACGACGAGCGCCAGCGCGCCGCCAGCGCAGCACTGCCGCTCGCCGCCAGCAAGGT
>CANGSN010000324.1 GCA_947455805.1 Planctomycetota bacterium | reverse complement strand
GCTGCTGCTCGGCCTGCTGGCGACGCCAGCACTCGTGCAGTGGACGCGCGCGTCGGCGGTGCACCAGTCGCAGAGCAACCTCGACACCGCGCTCGCCGGCGTGCGCGGGCTGATGCAGCAGGCCAGTTCGAAGACGCTGGCGCGCGTGCCGGGCCTGGATCCCGAGCGCCTGCGCAACCTCGACGCGGCCACGGTGATGATCGGCCGCTTGTGGCGCGAGAACCTCGAGGAGCCGCGGGTCGCGATCTAGCTGGTGCGCACGATGAGCAAGGTCAGCGAACTGCAGCGCCTGACCGGCGACAACGATGGCGCGCGCGCAGTTGCTGCAGGTGCGCGAGCAGCTGGCGAAGCTCGCCGCCGGGCGAGGTCAAGGAACCCGAGGTGCGCCGCGAGCAGGCGCGGGTCGAGGTGTCGCTCGCCGCGATCCATGCGGCCGCGGGCGAGCACACGCAGGCGCTGCCGCTGCGCGAGACGGCGATCGCGACGATGCGTTCGCTGGTCGCCGACTTCCCGGCCCGCGTCGTCTACCGCCTGGAACTGGACCTGATGCTCTACGACCTCTCCGTCGAGCGGCAGCAGGCCGGCGACACCCCAGGCGCGATCGCCGCCGACACCGAGGCGACCGCCGGCCACGAGCAGCTGCTCGCTGCGCATCCCGCCGGCCACGAGTATGCGTCGGAGCTGGCGATCGTCGTGCACCACCGCGGCTACCTGCAGACCAAGACCGACGACGCCGCGGCCGGCCGGGACTTCACCCGGGCGGCGGAGCTGATCGAAGGCGTCGTGCAGAAGCGCCCCGACGACCTGTCGTTCCGCCTGCAGGCCGGGCCGATGGTGCGGGCGGCGGCGATCCGCGCCGCGCGCAGCGAGCACTGGCACGACGCGCGCGACATGTTCCGCCGCGCTGTCGAGCACGTCGAACGCGTGCGGATCGCCGGCGGCAAGCGCGCGGCCGCGGCCAAGCGGCTGCTGCTGCAGATGCTGCCGCAGCTCGCGCACAGCGAGCTGATGTGCGACGACTTCGCCGGCGTGGTCGCGGCGCTGCGCCACCAGCACACGGTCGAGCCGATGCAGCCCGAGGCGCTGCGCGAGCTGGGCGGGGAGATGCACGTCGAGGATCGCGCCGACTTCCAGGAACTGCTGCGGGCTGCGGTAGCAGCCGCCCCGGCGAGCCAGGGCGACGGTGGCAAGCAGTCCGCGGCGTGCTCGCCTTGGTAGCGGACCTTCCCGAACCCGCCGCCGCCGCCTGTCGCGTTCCCCGAGGCGCGGCTACCGTTCTCGTTCTCTCGTCACCATCCCATGAGCAAGATCGCGCGCGAGCTGAAGAACTACTACCGCGTCATCGCCGACCTCGCGAGCGAGGCCGAGGTGTGGACGTCGCGGCCGGCGTGGCTCGAGTTCGCGCCCAACAACGTCTGCAACCTGCGCTGCATCATGTGCGCGCAGGCCGACGGCGTGCCGGTCGAGGTGATGAAGAAGGAGGACGCGATCGAGCTGCTCGACGAGGTGCTGCCGACCACGACCTTGTGGACGCCGTCGGCGCTGTCGGAGCCGATGCTCGCCAACATCCGTCTCGTCGTGCAGAAGTGCCGCGAGCACGAGGTCTACCTGAACATGTACTCGAACTGCACGCTGCTCGACGGCGCCAAGTTCGCGGACATGGCCGATCGCATCCACAAGCTGTGGATCTCGTTCGACAGCAACCGCAAGGACGTGCTCGAGATGCTGCGCGCCGGTGCCGACTTCGACAAGGTCGTCGCCAACATCCGTTCGGTGCTGCAGGTCGCGACCGAACGGCAGGTGCCGGTCGGCTTCGTCGCCGTGCTGGTGAAGGACAACTGCGCGTCGCTGCACGAGCTCGTCGACTTCCTCGCCGACCTCGGCGCGGTGCCGGCCCACGCCGACCTGCGCGTGCAGCCGATGCTCGACAACGCCGTGCGCTGCCGCGACCAGAACGTGTTCGCCGCGTTCTCGCCGGAGCAGATCCAGGCCCACCTGGACGCGGCGTGCGAGCGTGCGCGCGTGCGCGGCATGAACTTCCACGTCGACATCGACGACCCGTACCGCCGCAACGTCGTCTGCCAGCCGCCGATCGTGCGGCCGATCACGCCGGAGGTGATGTCGGTGATGGT
The DNA here is from genome assembly GCA_947455805.1 of Planctomycetota bacterium. Classification (GTDB taxonomy): domain Bacteria; phylum Planctomycetota; class UBA1135; order UBA1135; family UBA2386; genus UBA2386. The sequence goes on along the minus strand of CANGSN010000324.1, from coordinate 2,149 downwards.
CGACGAGGTGAAGGAGCGCTTCCCGCACTTCTGCTCGATGGCGAGCAACTACGTGAAGATCGAGCCGAACGGGGCCGTGTTCCCGTGCTGCCGCGGGCCGCGCGAGCTGCAGATGGGCAACGTCAACGAGCAGTCGCTGGGCGAGATCTGGAACGGCGACAAGTACCGCGAGTTCCGTCGCCGCATGCACGCGCGCGACTACCCGGAGGTCTGCCGCGGCTGCGACGTGCTGACCGCGAACCCGCACTTCGACAAGAAGTGGCTGGAGAAGGGGCCAAGCGCGTAGTTCGCACCATCCAAGTCGCTGCCTACCACCCCGCAGGCTTCTTGAGCACGTCGCCATACTGCGTCGTGATCTCCGCAGGGAACTGCGAGTGCCTGAGCGGGCCGAGCGGCAGAGTCTTGTCCCTGTGCGCCGCGTTCCTGAGCTCGATCGCTGCCCCTCTCTCCTCGTTGCGCGAGGGGACGTAGACGATGGTTCGCTTGTCCTGGAAGCGAGTCCGCACCAGGTTCAGCGCAGGAACGAGGTCGGAATCAGCCGTCACCAGCACCAACGTGTCACACGCGTTGGTGTAGGCGTCGTCGAGCATGCGCACGGCAATGCTCACGTCGGTTCCCTTCTCCTCGTGCGCCTTGAACCACCGATCGCCCGGATGACCGCACGTTGAGACCATGCACTCTCGCGATCGACGCTTGAACTTGCCCTCGAAGATGTCGACTTTCGGGCAGGTGGCAAGCGCGCGGAGGTAGGTCGCCTGACGCTCGCCGGCCTCACCGCTCACGCGGGCAGTGAAGTAGCGAATCCTCAAGATCTCGTCGTCCTGCCTGAGCATGGAGAAGTACCTCTCCAGGTTCAGCCACTTGTGCGGCGTCCCACGGACCGCTCCGTAGTCGAGGTTGAACCCGTCGACGTAGACGATCGCTCTTCCCATGGGGCATAAAAAAAGGCGGCCACAAGGGCCGCCCAACCGGACTGACTAGGTCCGGGGAGTTGTGTCGACCGTATCGGCACAGAAGACGCTCGTGTCAACTGCCCATTCATCCATGGCGTCGTGCGCCGCATGGAGCGTCGCTCCACAACCCCGGTTCGAATCCTGGGAATGAGGGCCGCAGAAGCCGCGCGAGCACGCCCAATCGGGCGAGCAATCTGCCCCTGCCGTTGGCTTGACCGCCCCAGCCGCTCACCCCTCGACCAGCCGCCACGGCATCGACTGCCCGGCGCGCATCGGCACCAGCGTCTTGTCGCCGAACGGCAGCTCCGCCGGCACCGTCCACGACTCCTTCGCCAGCGTGATGCGATCTGGATTGCGCGGCAGGCGGTAGAAGTCGGGGCCGCGGTGGCTGGCGAACGCTTCCAGCTTGTCGAGCGCACCGGCCTGTTCGAACGCCTCCGCGTAGAGCTCGATGCCAGCGTGCGCCGTGTAGACGCCGGCACAGCCGCAGTCCGCCTCCTTGGTGTGGCGCGCGTGCGGGGCGCTGTCGGTGCCGAGGAAGAAGCGTGGGTCGTCGCTGGTGGCGGCGGCGAGCAGCGCCTGGCGATGGCGTTCGCGCTTCAGCACCGGCAGGCAGTAGGCGTGCGGGCGGATGCCGCCGCGGAAGATCTCGTTGCGGTTCCACAGCAGGTGGTGCGCGGTGATCGTCGCCGCGGTGCGCTTGCCGGCCTGGCGCACGAAGGCGACGGCGTCGGCGGTGGTCACGTGCTCGAGCACGATGCGCAGGCCTGGGAAGTCGGCGCGCAGCGGGGCGAGGTGGCGTTCGAGGAACACGCGCTCGCGGTCGAACACGTCGACGTCGCCGTCGGTGACCTCGCCGTGCAGCAGCAGCGGCACGTCGTGCTGCTCCATCGCCGCGATCGCGGCGCGCGCCTTCTGCCAGTCGGTGACGCCGTTCTCGGAGTTGGTGGTGGCGCCGGCCGGGTAGTACTTCACCGCGTGCACGAAGCCGCTGGCCTTCGCCGCGGCGATCTCCGCGGGCGGCGTGCGGTCGGTGAGGTAGAGCGTCATCAGCGGTTCGAAGCGCGAGCCGCGCGGCAGCGCCGCGAGGATGCGTTCGCGGTAGGCGGCGGCGGCGGCGACCGTGGTCACCGGCGGCTTCAGGTTCGGCATCACGATCGCGCGGCCGAAGCGGCGCGCGGTGTCGGGCAGCACGG
>CANGSN010000323.1 GCA_947455805.1 Planctomycetota bacterium | reverse complement strand
CGAGGCCCGGCAGTTCGCGCGGCGCCACCGCGACGAGCCCGAACAATGCCGCCGCCGCCGGCTGCTGCACCGGCTGGCCATCGACCGGCGCCGAACCGCGCGCGACGAACACCAGCCGCGGCATCGTCTTCGGGTCCGCCGCCTGGATGCCGCGCACCAGCGCGAAGCCGCCGTCGAACAGTTCCGCCGCCGCGGCCCCACCACACAAGGCACCGCAGTGGACGATGCGCTCGGGCACCGCACCGAGCGCCGCGAACAGCGCCTCGTGGTCCTCGATCGAATCGGGGCGCAGCGTGTAGCCGTCGCCACTCTTGCCGAAGGCAGGGCCCGGGCGCACGACGACCGGCTGCTTGCCGCCGGCCTGCAGCGCTTTCAGCACCGCGGTCGCGAGCGCATCGTCGTTCGCCAGCACGAGCCAGCTGGCCGGCGCCTTCGCCGCCGCCGACGGCAGCGGCGCCTCGACCCACGTCACGGTCTCGAACCACTGGTCGAGCTCCGGCAGGCGCTCGATCGCCACCTTCTTCTCGCCGGTCGCGGCGTCGACGGAGATCACGCCGCGGCCCGGCTCGATCCAGTGCCGCTGCTTCTCGAAGCCATAGGTCGGCAGCGACACGCGGCGGCCACCGCTCGGCAGCTTGCGCCAGTCGATGGCGACGCCGTGCGTCCACAAGGCGCCGAACGCGGTCATGAACACACCGAGGTCACAGGCAGCTTCGTTCGGCTTGCGCGCCGAGTAGACGACGGCCTTCGCCTTGTGCGCGGCCTTCGTCATCTGCACCAGCGGGCCGAGCGACTGGCCGGGGCCGACCTCGAGCACGATGCGGTTGCCCTTCTGCAGCGCCACGCCGACGGCCTGCGCGAAACGCACGGTGTGGCGCAGGTGGCGCACCCAGTAGTCGGCCGAAGCGAAGTCAGAGCCCTGGCCCAGGTCGCCGAGCAGCGACGACACCATCTTGACCTTCGGCGCCTGGAAGCGCACGCCGGCGAAGCCCGCGCGGAACGCTTCGAGCTGGCCGTCGAGCACACGGCTGTGTGCTCCGACGTCGATGCGGATGCGCTTGCACTCGTGGTCGGTGCCGAGCAGGCGCTTCTCCAGCGCTTCGATCGCCTCCACCGTGCCCGACACCACGCTCGCTTCCGGCGCGTTCAGCGCCGCGATGTCGAGCGCGTCGCCGATCAGCGAACGCACGACCTCTTCGCTGGCCGGCACCGTGGTCATCGCCCCCGCTGGCGCCTGGTCCATGACGCGGCCGCGCAGCGTGACGATGCGCATCGCGTCGGCGACCGACAGCACACCGGCGACGCAGGCGCCCGCGTATTCGCCGACGCTGTGCGCCAGGATCAGGTCCGGCACCACGCCGAGGCTCTCCCACAGCCTGGCGTACGCGTACTCGAGCACGAACAACGCCGGGATCGCGTAGGTCGAACGGCCGATCTTCTGCCGCGCCTCGATGTCGGTGAACGGGCGCTCGAACATCATCGTGCGCAGGTCCGCCGGCGCGTCCTTCGGCAGCGCCGCGAAGCACTGTTCGACCGCCGCCGCGAACACCGGCGACTGCTGCAGCATGTCGACGCCGGCCCCGGGGTACTGGGCACCGCCACCTGGGAACAGGAACACGACCTCCGGCGCCTTGCTGCCGGCGGTGCCTTCGTGCACCAGGGACGGCGCCTGGCCGGCCATCACCGCGCGCAGTTCGTCGTGCGAACGCGCCGCGACCACCAGGCGTTCGTCGAACGTGCGGCGACCCTGCTGCAGCGTGAACGCGATGTCGCCGAGTGCCGGCAGCTCGCCGTCGGCGAGGAACTGCGGCCACTTCGCCCGCGTGTTCTGCAGCGACGTGCGCGTGCGCGCCGACAGCGGGAACAGGCGCCAGGTCGGCTTCTGGTCGGCCGGGGCCGGCGCGCGCAGCGGCGCCTCCTCGACGATCATGTGCGCGTTGGTGCCACCGACGCCGAGCGAGTTGATCGCGGCGCGGCGCGGCGTGCTGCCGCGCGGCCAGTCGCGCGCCTGGTCGACGACGAAGAACGGACCGCTCTGCCAGTCGTAGCGTTTGTTCGGCGTCTTGCAGTGCAGGCTCGGCGGGATGCGCCCGCGGCGCAGCGCCTCGGTGACCTTGATCAGGCTGGCGGTGCCGGCCGCGGTGTCGAGGTGGCCGATGTTGGACTTCACCGAGCCGATGCCGCAGAAGCGCTTGCCGCCCGGCCCGTAGGCCTGCGTCAGCGCCGTCAGTTCGATCGGATCGCCGATCGGCGTGCCGGTGCCGTGCGCCTCGAGGTAGCCGACGGTCTGCGGCTCGACGTTCGCGAGCGTCAGCGCAGTCGCCGCCGCCGCCGCCTGGCCGTCGACCGAAGGGGCGAGATAACCGGCCTTGCTGGCGCCGTCGTTGTTGATCGCCGAGCCGAGGATCACCGCCTTGACGTCGTCGCCGTCGTCGAGCGCGTCCTGCAGGCGGCGCAGCACGACGATGCCGGTGCCCGAACCGAACACGGTGCCTTCGCTGCCGTCGTCGAACGCCTTGCACAGGCCGTCCGGCGACAGGATCTCGCCCTCGGCGTAGTGGTAGCCGACGCGGTGCGGCAGCTCGATGGTGACGCCGCCGGCGATCGCCATGTCGCACTCGCCCGACAGCAGCGACTGCACCGCCATGTGCACGGCGACGAGGCCGGTCGAGCACGCCGTCTGCACCGCCACCGACGGGCCGGTCAGGTTCAGCAGATACGACAGGCGCGTCGGCAGGAAGTCCTTGTCGTTGCCGGTGTGGCGCAGCAGGAACAGGCCGATCTCCTTCACCAGCTGCGGATTGCTCAGCAGGTTGTAGGGCAGGTAGGCCTGCATGCCGGAGCCGGCGAACACGCCGATCAGCCCCGGGAAGTCCTTCGGCATGTGGCCGGCGTCCTCGAGCGCTTCCCACGCGCACTCGAGGAAGTGGCGATGCTGCGGATCGAGGATCGACGCCTCCTTCGGCGAGAAGCCGAAGAAGCCGGCGTCGAAGCACTCCATGTCCGGCAGCACGTTGGCGACCTTGACGTAGTTCGGGTCGAGCAGCGCGTCGCGGGCGACGCCGGCGGCGAGCAGTTCTTCGTCGGTGAGCTGCGTCGTGGCGACACGGCCCTCGGCCAGCAGACGCCAGAACTCCGCGACGTTGCGGGCCGCGGGAAAGCGCCCGGCGCGGCCGACGATGGCGATCTTGCTCGACGCTGACGACGCTTCGGTCATGTTCGTTCCTGCACATGCGGCGGAGCGCGCCACGCCGACATCGGCGGCCGCTCCCCTGCATCCCAGCAACCGGAGACCGCCAGCGAAGTGGCAGGACCATTCGGCTCTGGCGGGACAAAGGTAGCGGTCGCCGGTGTGGTTGCGAGTCGCGACGAGCCCAGCCCCACCGGTTTCAGCCCCTGGCATCGACCTTCGCTCGGAGGGGACTCCAGGCGGTGCGGCACCGCCGACGGCACCGATGCTTGCCGGCGCGCGGCGGGCCGGGCCGTGCGGTCGTTCACGTCGGCGCGACGGGGCTCACTTCGCGTTCCAGTAGCGCAGCACGAAGGCCGGCGGCACGTTCCGCACGATCGGACCGATGCGTTCGAAGCCGTCGAAACGCTCCGCCATGATCGCACGGAAGCGCCGCGCCGCCCGCAGGCCGTAGGCGTGCACGTATTGAAAGGTGCGGAAGTCGCCGGAGGTGCCCTTCAGCGCCCAGACGATGCCCTCGATGATGCTGTCCTGCACCTTCGGCGGCAGGCTGGCGAACGGCAACCCCGACAGGATGCGCGCGGGCTTCGGCAGGCCGCGCTCGGCCAGGATCTCCCGCAGGTCGCCGGCGGAACCGTGATGGAAGTCCATCGTCGGGAAGCGCTCGGTCAGCAGCTTGTGGAAGCGCGGGTCGAGCTCGATACCGAGGTAGCGCGCGTGCTTGGGCAGCAGCTCGCGGATCACCTGCGTCGCCGGGCCGGTGCCGGGGCCGTATTCGACAGCCAGCTCGCCGGCTGCGAGGTCGAGGTGGCCGACCATCGCGCGCGACAGGTAGCGCGAGCTCGGCAGCACCGCACCGACCGACATCGGGTTGCGGAGGAACCGGCCGAAAAAGCCGAGGCCGTCGCGCAGCGGCCGCTGGCGGCTGGTCGGTTCGCTTGCGCGCGTCGACGAATCCACGCTGGCAGGATGCCGCAGCGGAGGAAAGGGCACAAGCGCGAAGGTCCGCAGCGGGCCAGGCAGCGCCAGGCGGCCGCAGCATGCCCCCGAGAACCGACCAGGTCAGTCGGTGACGGCGTCGCCGCGCACGACCACGCGTCCGGCCACGACCTTG
>CANGSN010000322.1 GCA_947455805.1 Planctomycetota bacterium | reverse complement strand
CACGGGATCGGCGGCGGTGCCCTTGTGGAACGGAGCGTCGCCGAAGTTCTCGACCACGAGCCCGTCGAAGCCGCCGGCGGCGTAGGCACGCGCGTCGGCGACGGCGGCGGTGAGCAAGTCGTCCATGCCGCGGTGGCCACGCGACGACGGCAGCGGCCGCAGGTGCACGACGCCGAGCAGCGGACGCGGCGCGCTCATGGCAGGAACGAACGCAGCCGCATCTTGAAGCCCTTCCAGGTGCGCTTCAGGCGGTCGGCCTCGCCGATCATCGCGCGCGCCGCCCGCTTGTCACCGGCGGCGAGCAGGTCCCACGCCAGGTCGAGCCGCACCTCGGCGCGCCGCCTGCGGACGAGGTTCTGGAAATGGGCTTCGCCTTGGTGGTCGCGCGCGACCCGTTCCATGATGCGGTCGGTGCCGCGCAGGAAGCGGTTGTTCGCCGACAAGCTGCCGGCGTGCACGCGATAGAAGGTCATCGGTTGCGCCAGGTAGGCGACCGGCTCGCGCTGGCTCATGCGCAGCCAGAGATCGAAGTCCTCGGTGGCGATCAGGTCCGGGTGCTCGTCGAAGCGACCGGCGCCGAGCACGGCGTCGCGGCGGGCGACGACGCTGCTGCAGATGACCGGATTGCTGCGCAGCAGCAGCTCGAGCGTCAGCACGCTCGGCACGTAGCGGTGCAGGTTCTTGCGCCCTTCGATGCGGTCGTCGCGCACGATCCACGCGTCGGTGCACATGCAGCCGGCGCGCAGTTCGGTCAGCAGTTCGACGCTGCGCTCGAGCTTGTCCGGCACGTACCAATCGTCGGCGTCGAGGAACGCCACGAACTCGCTGGTCGCCGCCTCGAGGCCGCGATTGCGCGCAGCACCAGGTCCCTTCTGCTGCTGGCGCACGACCACGGCCCCGAAGCCTTCGGCGACCTTGGCGGTGTCGTCGGTCGAGCCGTCGTCGACGACGACGATCTGCTCGGGCACGGTGGTCTGCTGCTGCAGCGACTGCAGCGTCACCGGCAGGAAGCGCGCGGCGTTGTAGGCCGGCACGACGACGGTCACGGGAGCGCGGCGTGTCACGCCTTCCTCCCACGCAGTTTGCCCAGGACGCCACACACGATGTCGCGGATGTAGCGGAAGTCGCTCGCGTGGACCAGCAGGCACCGCCACGCGGGGATGCCGGTCTGACGCCCGTAGGCGTAGAGCGAGTAGGCGGTGCCGAGCACGTAGGCGACGGTCGACGCGGCGGCAGCGCCGCTGGCACCGTGAGCAGGGATCCACAGCAGGTCGCAGGCCAGCATGCTGACCAGCACGACCAGCTGCGCGTTGACGCAGGTCTGCAGGTGGTTGCGCGCCGCCAGGTCGGCCTGCAGCACCTTCGACACCGTGTAGGACGCGGTGCCGGGCACGAGCAGCCACAGCGCCTGCGACACCTCCGAACTCCACTCGACGAACCAGCGGTCGCTGCTGCCGTATGCCAGCCAGGTGACGGTCGCCATCGCCGGATCGAGCGCGAGCACGACGGCGAGCGCGCCCGCCAGCGACAGCAGCAGGCCGAGGCGGGACAGCACCGGCGTCAGTTGCCGGGCCTGTTCGTGCGAACTGCCGGCGACCTTGCTGAAGAACAGGTCGCGCATGGCCTCCGGGAAGTGCCAGACCAGTTCGGCCCAGGTGACCGCCATCGAATAGAAGGCGATCTGGGCCAACGACAAGTCTTCGGCGACTTCCTTCGGCGCCCCGCGACCGAGGTTCGTCGCGAGGGCGACGGCGCCGAGCACGATCAGGTCGATGCGGTGGTTCAGGTAGGTCAGCGCCGACGTCAGGTTCGCCTTCCAGCCATAGCGAAGTGCGTCTCCGAGGTAGCCACGGTGGACCTGCATGCGCAGCTTCACCACCGAGCGCACCAGCCACAGCGCCATGCCGGCGACCAGAGCCGTCGATGCGAGCCGCCCCCACGACACACCGAGAGCCACGTCGCCCGCCGCGATGTCGCCGCCGAAGCCGAAGAAGCAGACGAAGAACGCCGGCAGGAACGCCACCGACGTCACCAAGTGCACGACGCCGTAGCCGCGGATCTGCTCGGTCGCGAGCTGCGTGCTGTTGGCGTAGCTGGCGACCAGCAGCAGCGGCACCGCGGCGCAGGTCGGCAGCACGACCATCGGGTCGAACTTCCAGTCCGCGTCGATCGCCGGCAGCAGGTAGAGCGTCACCAGCGCGGCCAGCACGGCGACAGTGCCGCCCCACGCCAGGGCCACGCCCATCGACGTCTCGAACACGACCTGCGCCGTGTAGCGGCCGCGGCGCACGAAGTAGACGAGTGCGGTAGCCAGCCCGAGGTTGGCGATGGCGCCGAGGATGAACGGGAACGACGCCGCGATGCCGGCCGCGCCGTGCCGCGCCGGATGGTTCGCGGTCAGCAAATACAGCACCAGACCGCCGCCCTTGTCGACCACCACCACCAGCAGGTGGATCAGGAAGGTGAAGACGACCCAGCGTCGGAAGTTCATGCTCGCCTCGCCGGCGCGGAACGGCTCAACGACGCGCGCTCACCACGGCAGCTCGGAGGCTGCGAAGTCCTCGTGGATCTGCGGCAGCAACTCCTCGACCTTGGCCGGCGCGAGCCCGGTCTGAGCGTACACCTCGTGGTCGAGCGCCCCCATGGGTGTGCCGACGGTCGAAGGAGTGTTGCCGCGCCAGGCGAGATGGTCGGCGAGGTGGATGAGCGACGAGAGGGAGCGATGGAACGGGTCTTTGGCGGGGGCGTGATGGTAGCGAATGGCGATCGCCAGATCCTCGGGCAACGACCACTTGATCGCGAGCACCGAGCCGACGTCGGCGTGGGTGAAGCCGAAGTCCTCGCTCTCCACCTCGGCCTCCGGTCGCCCCTGCTGCACCGACTTGCGCAGCATCGCGAGATAGCGCGGGGCCGCCTTCTCCATCAGGATGATCTTGCCGATGTCGTGCAGCAGACCGGCGATGTAGGCGTCTTCCGGATGCATGTCGGCGAACACGCTCGACGCACCGGCCAGCGTGCGCGCGGCGACGCCGGTGAACACCGCGTGCTTCCAGAACGCCAGCGGATCGAAGTGCTGGATCTTGTCGCGGCGTTTGCCGAACGCCGAGAACACGGCGGCCTTCAACGCGACCTTCTTGGTCATGTTGAAGCCCATAACCGAGATCGCGAGGCTCACCGACGAGACGCGCACCTGCAGCCCGTAGTAGACCGAGTTGACGATGCGCAGCACGTTCGTGGCGACCGCAGGGTCGGCGCCGACGACCTTGGAGACGTCCGCCGCCGACACGTCGGCACGCGCCATGACTTCGTTCAGCTTGACCAGCACTTCCGGCATGGTCGGCAGCTCGATGGTGCTATTGACCAGCCCGATGATGTTGGTCGATGGGCCTGACGACTGTGATGCCATGCCGGGTGCTCTCCGTTGCTTGTATCGGGGGCCGCCGGGCGCGACCTTGACGACGAATCGCCTTGTCTTTCCCTACCCGCCCGAAAGTCGTCTTCCTGTGCCAGCGCCTGCCCTGGCCGCCCGATCGCGGCGATCGCATCACCACCTGGCACTTCCTGCAGCACCTGTTGGCCCGCGGCGCCGACGTGCACCTCGGCTGCTTCGCCGAGGAGGATCGCGACCAGGAAGGTGTCGCGTTTCTCGCCAGTCGCTGCCGTGAAGTGGTCGCCCCGCGGCTCGATCGCCGCATCGCCAAGTGGACGAGCCTGCGCGGGCTGCTGACCGGGGAGGCGCTGACGCTGCCGTTCTTCCGCCACCGCGCGCTGCAGGCCGCGGTCCGGCGCTGGTCGGCGACACCGCCGGACCTGGTGTTCGTCTACTCGTCGTCGATGGCGCAGTACGTGCTGACGACGAAGGCGTGCGCCAAGGTCATGCAGTTCGCCGAGCTCGACTCCGACAAGTGGCGGCAGTTCGCGGCGCGCAGCGGGGTGCTCGGCCGCTGGATCTACGGCCGTGAGGCGAGGCGCCTGCTGGCCTTCGAAGACCACGTCGCGCGCACGTTCGACCGTTCGCTGGTGGTCAGCGACGTCGAACGCGAACTGTTCCGCGAGCGCATCCCGGGCGTCGATCCGGCGGTGCTGCCGAACGGCGTCGACGTCGCGCACTTCCAGAGCCAGGGCGACGGCGAGCGCCATCCGCACACCGCGGTGTTCACCGGCGTGATGGACTACGAACCGAACGTCGACGGCGTCTGCTGGTTCGTGCAGTCGTGCTGGCCCGCCCTGCGCCAACGCTTCCCCGACGCGCGCCTGCTGGTCGTCGGCAGCAAGCCGGTCGCCGCGGTGCAGGCGCTGGCGAACGTGCCCGGCATCACCGT
>CANGSN010000321.1 GCA_947455805.1 Planctomycetota bacterium | reverse complement strand
TGCTTCGCTTCGCCGGTCGAACGGCTGCGGCATCCGCGCGTGTTGCAACCGACGATGCAGTGCCGCGAGGGAACACTCGCCGCGGCCGATGCGCGCGCACTCGTCGCCGACCTCGCCAACCTGCAGTTGCCGCTGGCGCCCGGGCCGGCGTCGTTCGGGTTGGACGGCACGCGTAACGAGTTGACGCTCGGCGCGGGATCGGCGCAGGCGACGGTGCGCTGGTGGGCGCGGCCGCCGGCGAACTGGGCTGCCGCCGCTGCGCTGGCGGAGCGCGTGGTCGCCTGGGTCGAGGCCGTCGTGCGCTGACGCGTTCGTGTTCGGGATGCGCGGCTCTCGGATGCGGGGGCTTGGCAGCGAGCGCTCGCGTGTGTTCATGCAAAGCCGCGGACCACCTGCACGACCGCGAGCGCCTGCGGCGCCAGCCCGTCGCGGCCGGGTGATCCACGCGCTCCGGTCGGAGGCGAAGGCCTGCACGAAGCCGAGAAAGGAACCGCGGCCTTCCGGCAAGCAGGGGCATGGCACCGTCCCTCCCGACCTCCACCGTCCACGAGTTCGCGCCGGCCGCGCCGATCGTCCGCGCGGCGCACCAACCCGCCGAGCTCGCCGCCATCTGGCAGTTCCGCTACGGCATCTACGTCGCCGAGATGGGCAAGCCGCTCGCCTGCGCCGACCACGCCCGCCGCTGGTTGTGCGAACCCGCCGACCAGGATGCCCGCCATCTCTACGTCGCGGCGGACGGCGCCGTGGTCGGTTCGATGCGGCTGCACGTCGGCCGGCTGCCGGCGATGGCTGCGGAGCGGCTCGACGCCGGGCGCTTCGGTCCGGAGGCCGGCATCGGCTTCGTCTCGAAGACCATGGTCGCGGCCGGGCGCCGGCGTTCGCAGGTGTTCGCGGCGTTGTCGCAGGCCGCCTACCGGGCCTTCGCCGAGGCGGGCCTGACGCACGTGCTGCTGCACTGCCGGCCGTCGCTGGTGGCGCTCTACGAACGGCTGGGCTTCGCGCCCTACGGGGTCGCCTTCGTCGATGCCGAAGTCGGCCCGCAGGTGGCGATGCACATCGCGGTTGCTACCGCACCCGCGGTGCTGCGCCGCGGCGCCGAGACGGAGGCCGCCTGACATGGCCACCATGCCTTGCTCGCCGGCGCACGATTGCGATCGGGACCTCGCGCCGTTGGCCCGCGCCGTCGACGACGCCTGCGCGCGGCTGCGGGTGCTGCTGCGTGCGGCCGCTGCGGCTGGCCTGCAGCGCGACCAGTACGCGCGCTACCTGTCGTTCCAGCACCACCTGACCCACGGCGTGCAGCGCCACTTCTTCGCCATCGCCGCGCATCCGTCGCTGGTCGATCGGCGGCCGCTGCGCGAGTTCCTGTTCCGCTTCGGCCTCGAAGAGGAACCGCACTACCGCGTCGCCGCGGCCGACCTGCGCGCGCTGGGCGAAGAACTGCTGCCGCCGCCGATCGAGGTCGAGCTGTGGTGGAGCTACTTCGATCGCATCGTGCCGACGCGGCCGTTCGTGCGCCTCGGCGCCACGGCGGTGCTGGAGAACCTCGGCCCCGGCACCGCGAACGAGTCCCAGCAGCTGCTGCAGGGGGCGGCGTTCCTGACGCCGGCGACGACCCGGTTCCTGGTCATCCACCGCCACGAAGTGCTGCCGCACGGCGACGAAGTGATGGCGGCGATCGCCGCGGCTGCTCCGGACGCCGCGGAGATGGCGGACCTGGTGCACGGTGCTGCGGTGGGGGCGAAGCTCTACCTCGGCATGATGCGGTGGGCGTTGCTGGGGGAGCAGTAGGTCCGCGACGTCGAGGGCCGGAGCCCACCGTCAACGGAGCGACGCGAAGATGTGGTCGACAGCTTGCTGACGATTTTCGTCCGAAGTGCACGGGCATCGTCCCCTTGGGGTGGAGGTCCCAGTGCCGAACCCGCACGACACCCTGTTTCGCTTCACGTTCACCCACCCTTTCCACGCCGCCAGCTGGCTGTGCTCCTTGTGGCCGGCCCTGGTCACCACCGCCATCGACTGGACGTCGCTCGCTGCCGCCGACCAGCGGCTGCCCGGCCTGCGGCTGCGCCCGCACTTCGCCGACCTCGTGTTCGCCGCGAACGCCATCTCAAGAGAACGTGGCACGGTGCTGCTGCTGGTCGAGCACAAGAGCCACGTCGACCCTGGTCTCGAATGGCAACTGCTGCGCTATGCGGTGCTGCTGCAGCGTGTGCACCAGCAGCAGCATGGGCGGCGGCCGGAAGTGCTCGCGGCCGTGCTGCAACACGGGGCCGAGGCCACCGCCGCTACCGATGCGATCGGCGTAGCGGTGACCAGTCCGTTCGCCCCGTACCAACCGCGCCTCCTCTACGTCGTCGACGACCTGCGCTGCGACGTCGACCGCGCGCTCGCCGGCCGCGGCCTGACGCCGCTCGCCGAACTGACGCTGCGCGCGCTGGCGACGCTGCCGTCGTTGGCCCCAGCCGACGTGCCGGCGTTCTTCGAGCGTTGGCAGCAGCTGTTGGTCGCCGTCGACCGCACCGAGGGCGAGCCGTTGGCGCCGCCGCTCGGCAGCGACGCGACCGACGCGCTAGGCTTCTATGCGCTCGCAGTCACCGACGTCGACCCTGCGGCCTTGGCGGCCACGTTCACCCATATCTTGCAACGACCCGAGGACACGATCATGAGCACGCTCGAGCGCACCTACCAGAAGGGCCGCAACGACGGCCACCGCGAAGGTCATCGCGACGGCCACCGCGACGGCCACCGCGACGGCCACCGGGAAGGCCAGGCCCGCGGCAAGGCCGAGACCTTGCTGCGGCTGCTGCGCCGTCGCTTCGCCGCCGTGCCCGAGTCCGTCGCCGCGCGCCTCGCCGCGGCGAGCGGCCCCGAACTCGACCGCTGGACCGACCGAGTGCTGGACGCAGCGACCCTGGACGACTTGTTCGCCGAGTGACGGCGCCTCGCCTCGGATTGGTCACGATGTCGCATCGCGCCATGCCGTGAATGCTCCGACCCGCCGACGCGTGCTGACGAGCTAAGTCTCGCCGAGCAAGCCCGGCAGGCGCGTCGCCGCGACCCCGAGCAGCGCCTGCACTTCCTCGCCGAACGCTTCGTCGTCGCCGCAGCCTTCGCGCAGTTCGCTCTCGATCAGCTCGCGCATGCGCTTGCGGCCGCGGAACAGCAGCATGTAGACGCCCTGCGCCGTGTTGCCGAGCAGAGCGGCGACCTCGCCGGCGGACTTGCCCTGGCCGGCGGCGTCGGCACCGAGACCGTAGAACAGCGCCATCGCGCGGCCGGTCGCCGGACTCTCCTGCGTCAAGGCGGCGAGCGCGTTGGCGACGACGTTCTCGACCCACAGCAGCAGTTCGTCGTGCTGGGCGGCCGCGGGCACCGCGGCGACCATGGCTTCGTCGGCGATCGGCAGGCGGCGCTGCCGGGCGAAGGTGCGCGCGAAGTTGCGCACGATGCCGGAGAGGAACGCGCGGAACCGGCGGCCGCGCTCGGCGCGCTGCAAGGCACCGCTCATCCAGACATAGCCCCAGAACTCCGCCTCGGCGGCGGTGGCCTTGGCCCCGAGCACGCCGCCGAGGATGCCGCGCACGAACGGTCGGTAGCGTTCGACGAACCACTGCCACGCGTGTTCGCCCGCCGGTCCGTGCAGGGCACCGATCTGCGTCCATCGCGTCGCCAGCAGCGAGTCGTGGCGGCGTTCCGGTGAGCTCTCCGTCATGGTGGCGCAGTGTGTGCTCCGTCGCCGCCGTCGGCAAGCTGCCCGTTCACCGCACGCAGCAGACCGAGCCGTCGTCGCCGAGCAGCGTGAACGCCGCGCGCTTGCCGACCGCCAGCGCGCCGTAGCGTTCGCCGGCCTGGCCGAGCAGTGCCGCCGGGTTGTTCGCGGCGGCGCGCGCCAGCGTCCACGGCGAGGCCATCGGCACCATGTGCAGGAAGTTGCGCGCGGCCAGTGCCATCGTCAGCGCCGAACCGGCGAGGCTGCCCTTGTGGTCGCGCACGACGCCGTTCGCCGAGCGCACGGCGATGCCGCTCAGCGTGTAGTCGCCGTCGGGCATGCCGGCGGCGGCGACGGCGTCGGTGACCAGGATCGTGCGGTCGGGGCCGAGGATGCGGAACGCGTTGCGCACCATCGCCGGATGCACGTGCACGCCGTCGAGGATCAGCGGGCAGCGCACGCGTTCGTCGTCGAGGGCGAAGCCGGCGGTGCCGACGTCGCGGTGGTGCAGCGGGCCCATGACGTTGAACAGGTGCGTCACCGCGGTGGCGCCGGCGTCGACGCAGGCGGTGAAGCCGTCGCTGCGGTCGCAATGGCCGAGCGCCACGGTGAC
>CANGSN010000320.1 GCA_947455805.1 Planctomycetota bacterium | reverse complement strand
TTCACCTGGCGGTTGCGGGCCACGGGCCGCGAGTTCCGCCGCCGCGATTGCCCGGCCGGCGGGCGCTGGATCCGCGGCGGGGTCGAGCTGCGGCAGGCGTGGATCGGGCAGTGGGTGGCGCGGGCTGTGACCGGGACCGGGCCGGGGTTCGGCGCGTTCTTCCAGAACTGGTGGTGGCTTGGCGGGGGCTCTGCCTTGTATGTTCCGCCGGCGCTGGACGACGCTCAGGTCACGGCTGCCGTGCAGGTCGCAACGGCAGCTTGGCGTCGCTCGGTGTTGGCGGACGGTCGGCTCGTTGCATCCAGCCGTGCGGACGCTGCGCGTGTGGAAACCAGCAAGTAACGAGGAGGCCATGTGAACGGGAGCCATTCGGAAGCGCCGAGCCCTGCCGCGACGTCGGCGGCTCCTGGCGCCGAGCCCACGCACCTGCTCCCGGCCCTCGCTCCGCAGCGTCTCGCCGACCGCCTCGGCCCGGTGCGCCGCGTCATGTTCTTCGGCAAGAGCATGTCGCGCACGCGCTGCACCGGCGGCCTGGTCGACGCGCTCGAACGCCACGGCGTCGAGGTCCGCTGGCGCAACATGGTGACGCTGCGCCGCTGGTTCGGGCAGGCGCTGGCGAACCGGCTCGCGAGCGCCGAGTTCCGTCGCTTCCGGCCCGACACGGTGTTCGTGTTCTACCGCGACCTGCCGCTGCTGCTGGCGTCCGAGTTCCGGCAGAGTGCGCGGCTCGTCATCTGGTGCGAAGAGGCGCTCGAGAACCTCGACGAGACGATCCTCGACTACTTCGCGCAGGCCGACCTGGTCTGCATGAGCAACCCGCAGCGCTTCGCCTGGCTGCGCGAGCGCGGGCTCGACAACATGGTGTTCCTGATGAGCGGCTTCTCGCCGCGCTACCATCGGGCAGCGCCGAAGCAGCCGTTCCTGCGCGACGTCGCCTTCATCGGCAGCCCGGGCCGCCGCGGCCAGCGCGCCGAGTTCCTGGCGAACATCGGCAAGCGCTTCCACACCGAGGTGTTCGGCCTGCACTGGGAGCGGTGGCCGCACCTGTGCCAGGACCTGCGCGTGCACGCGCCGATCGACAACCGCCGCTACGCCAAGGTCTGCGCCACCTCGCGCATCGTCATCGGCCTCAACGAGGTCAACGACGACAGCTACTACTTCAGCAACCGCACGTTCCTGACGCTCGCTTGCGGCGGCTTCCACCTGACGCACTACGTGCCGAAGCTGGAGAACGTGTTCAAGCACGGCGAGCACCTCGCGTGGTATCGCAACGAGGACGAGGCGCTGCAGCAGATCGAGCACTGGTTGCCGCGCGACGACGAACGCGCGCGCATCGCCGCCGGCGGCCACGCCGAGGTCATGCAGCACCACCAGTACTTCCACCGCGTCGCGCGCATCCTGCACTGCTTGAAGGAAGGCGTGCCGAAGGCGACCGGGCCGGACGTGGAGCTGGTCGATGCGATGCTGGCCGTGCCCGAGCGCCGGCCGAACGCGGCCGCACCGCGGCGCAAGCACGAATCGTGAGTCGTACGCCGTGTTCGAGCTGATCGCGATCCTGTTGCTGGTGCTCGGCGGCGGTGTGCTGGCCGGCGCCGAGATTGCCATCGTCACCGCCCGCCGCGGTCGCCTCGAGCAGGCGGCGGCGGCCGGCAGTGCCCGCGCGAAGGCGGCGCTCCGCCTGCGCCAGCAGCCCGAACGCTTCCTGGCGACGGTGCAGATCGGCATCACGCTGGTCGGCGCGATCGCCGGTGCCTACGGCGGCTCGTCGCTGGCGGGCTTCCTCGAGCCGAGCCTGCGCGACCTCGGCTGTGGCGACGCCGCCGGCGAGATCGCGTTCGGCCTGGTCGTTGCGCTCATCACCTACCTGTCGGTGGTGTTCGGCGAGCTGGTGCCGAAGTCGTTGGCGCTGCGCTTCGCCGACCAGTACGCGCTGCTGATGGCGCGGCCGATGCTGGCGCTCGGCTTCTGTGCGCGGCCGATCGTCTGGCTGCTGTCGACCAGCTCGAACCTGGTGCTGCGACTGTTCGGCGACCGCACGAACTTCGTCGAGGGCAAGCTGACGCGCGAGGACCTCGAGCACCTGGTCGAGGAGGCTTCGACGGCCGGCGGCATCGACGCCTCGACCGAGAACCTGGTCAGCCGCGCGCTGGAGTTCTCGCAGCTGCGGGTCGCCGACGTCATGGTGCCGCGCCGCTTCGTCGTGGCGTTGCCCGAACAGGCCGACGCGGCGGCGCTGCGCAGCGCGATGCTCGAGCGCGGCCATCGCCGTGTTCCGGTCTACAGCGCGTCGGCCGACGAGATCACCGGCTACGTGCTGCGCGAGGACGTGCTGGCGGCGCTGTGGGACGGCAAGGTGCCGCAGATCGGAGCACTGCGGCGGCCGCCGTTCTTCGTACCGCAGTCGATGCCGGCCGAACGGGCCCTGCGCGAACTGCAGCAGCGGCGCCTGCACCTCGCGATCGTCGTCGAGGAGCACGGCGGCACCGCCGGCCTGGTCACGCTCGAGGACCTGGTCGAGGAACTCGTCGGCGAGATCTTTCACGAGCACGACCAGGCGCCGCCGCGGCCGATCCAGCACGAAGCCGACGGCAGCTGGCGCGTCGTCGGTAGCGTGCCGCTGCGCGATCTCGAGCGCGAACTCGACGTGACGATCCCCGAGCGCGGCGACGGCCGCACGGTCTCGGGCCTGATGGTGGCGCTCGCCGGCGATCGGGTGCCGACCAACGGGGAACGCTTCGATCTCGGCCAAGGCATCACCGTCGAAGTGGTCGAGGCGTCGCCGCGGCGCGTGCGGGTCGCGCGTGTGCGTGTGGTCCTCCCGCCGGCATGAAGGATCTCGCGTGAAGGGGTGCGCATGAAGCCGTTCGTCGTCGTTCCTCTCGCCGCCGCGCTGTCGTGGTTCGCTGCTTGCGCCGCGGCGCCGCCCGCCGCGTCCGCCTCTGGCGCCGTCGATCCCGCCGTTGTCGATCCCGCCGCCGCCGCCGTGCCGGCGCCGTTCCGACCGTTCCTCGGCCGCCATCGCGGCACGATGCGCATGCTGGGCGCGCGCGGCGAGCAGCGCGTGCCGATGGGGCTCGACGTGCAGCCCGTGCCCGGCGAGCCTCGGATGCTGACGTGGGTGCTGCGCTACGGCGACGGCGAAGCGGCGCAGGTGCGCGACTACCGGCTGCTGGTCGACGATGCGGCGACCGGCCGCTGCCGCATCGACGAACGGAACGGCATCGTGCTGCCGGCGCGCTTGTTCGGCGACGAGCTGGTGTCGATCTTCGTCGTGCCTGGGCAGACCTTGGTGGTGCGCTACCGCGCCGTGCCGGGCGGCGTCGACTTCGTGCTCGAGGCGTTCGACCCGGCCAAGGCGACCGCCACCGGCGCCGACGTGCGCGGCGTCGCGGACTTCAGCCGCCAAGAGGCCGAACTGCGCGCCACCAACGCGCCGTAGCCACGGCCCGGGGGCGCTCCGTATCATGCTCGCCCCATGAGCATCCTGATCCGTACGTCGTGCCTCGTGCTGCTGGCGCTCGCCGCCGGCTGCGGCAACTCCAAGCCCGAACCCCAGAAGAACGAGCCGCTCGCGAACCCTCAGGACGCGGCGCCGAAGCCGGCGGCGCCCGCCGACCCGATGGCGGAGATCGACAAGTTCATCACCACCGTCAACGTCAACAAGAGCTCGCCGGACTGGCGCATGTCGCTGCGCATGCCGCCGAAGCTGACGTTCGATCCGCAGACCGACTACTTCTGGCACATCGACACCGCCGCCGGCGGCGTCAAGGTCAAGCTCTTCGCCGACACCGCGCCCATGCACGTGTCGAGCTGCCTGTTCCTGAACAAGCTCGGCTTCTACGACGGCCTGAACTTCCACCGCATCATCCCCGGCTTCATGGCGCAAGGCGGCTGCCCGACCGGCACCGGCCGCGACGGCCCCGGCTACAAGTTCGCCGGTGAGTTCGAAGGTGGCCGCAAGCACGACCGGCCCGGCCTGCTGAGCATGGCCAACGCTGGTCCTGGTACCGACGGCTCGCAGTTCTTCCTGACGTTCGCGCCGACGCCGTGGCTCGACGACAAGCACACGCTGTGGGGCGAGGTCGTCGAAGGCATGGAGACGCTGAAGGCGCTGGAGAAGCTCGGCACGCCGGGCGGCCAGGTCAGCAACCCGCCGCTGATCAAGAAGGCGTGGGTCACCGCGGTGAAGAAGGGCTGAGCCCACCAACCGGACGCATCCTCATGACGCCCATCCTTCGTTGCGTCGCGCTCGCGGCGCTCGCCACCGTCGCCGCCTGCGGCAAGACCTCGACGCCGACCGCCAGCGGCGGCGAGCCGGCTGCCGCAGCGGTGCCAGTCGACACGCCC
>CANGSN010000319.1 GCA_947455805.1 Planctomycetota bacterium | reverse complement strand
GGAAGCGATCGCCCGGCGCACAGCACAGCTCCTCGTCGAGCTCCAGGCGGGCGACCAACGCATCGCCGGCGCCGGCGCGTTCGCGATCGAGCAGCAGCAGCTCGCCGCGCACCTCGACGGTGCCGACGTGGCAGCGGATCGGCGCCCGGTGCAGCAGTTCGGGCGAACGGCGCGTCAGCTCGAGTTCGACGTCGAGCGCGTCGCCGACCGCCCCGGTGCCGGGCGCCACCACCACCATGCCGCGCGCGACGCCGGAGGTCTTCGCGTCGGGCACCGCCAGCGCCGTGCTGTGGCCGGCGTTGGCCCGTTCGACCTTGCCGCCGTAGGCGTGGATGCCGCGCACCTTGACGCGCTCGCCGAGCGGCAGGATCTCGACCTCGTCGCCGGGCGCCACGGTGCCGACCTGCGGGATGCCGGTGACGACGGTGCCGATGCCGGGCAGCGAGAACACGCGCTGGATCGGCATGCGGAACGTGCCGTGGCTGCTGCGCGGCGGCGTCGCCAGCGCCAGCGCTTCGAGCCGCTGCCGCAGTTCGTCGAGGCCTTCGCCGGTGACGACGCTGGTGCGCACGATCGGCGCGTCCGCGAGCACGGTGCCGGCGACCAGCGCGCGCACCTCCTCGGCGGCGATGTCGGCGAGCGTCGGGTCGACCATGTCGACCTTGTTCAGCACGATCAGGCCGGCGCGCACCTGCAGCAGGTGCAGGATGTCGACGTGTTCGATCGTCTGCGGCATGACGCCGTCGTCGGCGGCGACGACCAACAACACGAGGTCGAGGCCGGTGCAGCCGGCGACCATGTTGCGCACGAAGCGCTCGTGGCCGGGCACGTCGACGAAGCCGAGCCAGCTGCCGTCGCCGAGCTTCATGCGGGCGAAGCCGAGGTCGATCGTGAGCCCGCGTTCCTTCTCTTCCTTCAGGCGGTCTGGATCGATGCCGGTCAGCGCGCGGACCAGGCTGCTCTTGCCGTGGTCGATGTGGCCGGCGGTGCCGACGACGATCGGGTGGATCGAACGCGCCATGGAGGGAGCCCGGTTGCGGTGCCGCGCGGGGCGAGCGGCGTGCGCGTTCTAGCGGGCGGCGATGCGGCCCGCCATCGGCCAGCGGCCATCGGCGAGCTCGCCGCGACTTCCGCGCCCGCAGGCCGGTCGCCTCGAGCCTTCCGTTCCCCCGATACTTCAGTTGCCCTGGTAGAGGATGCGCTGGCAGCTGCCGCAGCGCACCACCGACGAACCGCCGCGCACGCGCGCAGTGTCGTTGACGGTGATCTTGTTGTAGCAGCCCTGGCAGTACGAGTCCTGCACGGCGCAGACGGCGAGGCGGTCGCGCGTCTTGTAGAGGCCTTCATACTCGCGCAGGATGTCCTCGGGGATGCCGTCGGTCATCACCTTGCGGCGCTGGCGACCGGCGTCGATGTCGCCGGCGCGCTCCTGGCGCAGCTTGTTGGCTTCGGCCAGGAAGCCCTCGAACACCTTGCGCTCGGCATCGGCGGCGGTCTGCGCGACGGCGGCGGCGGCCTTCAGCGTCTCGACCGACTCGAGCAGCTTCAGGCACTCGTCCTGCGTCAGATCGCGCTCCTTGCGCACCGCTTCGATCTGGAACAGGGTCGCCTGATACTCGGCGTTGTTGCGCACGGTGTTCAGGCGCTCGTTCAGGCGCTTGATCTCGTCGTCGCTGCCGCGCACTGCCTTGTCCAGAGCGCGCGAGTCGAGCTCGGCCTTCTGCAGCGCGGCGCGCTTCTCGGCCGACTGACGATCGAGTTCGTCGAGCTTCTTCTTCCGCTTCGCTTCTTCCGCCGGCAGCAGGTCGATGTCCTTGGTCAGGGACGAGATCTCTTGGTCGACCTTCTGCAGCTCGAGCAGCTTCTTGACGTGTGGATGCACTGAGGAACCTCGCGCCCGCAGCGCTTCCAGGCCCCGCGAGGCGCGGGCATCCTAGCCACGAGCGTGCCGGCCGCCACAGAAAGAACACGCCGCCGCCGCCGGGCTGGCGACGGCGGCAGCCCCAGGCCGCCGATGCGGTTCAGCCGATCTCGCCGGGCGCGCGGTCGAAGAAGCCGCCGAGCTGGCGGCTGCGGACCGGATGCTGCAGCTTGCGCACGGCCTTGGCCTCGATCTGGCGCACGCGTTCGCGGGTCACGCGGAAGATGCGGCCGACCTCCTCGAGCGTGTAGGTGTAGCCGTCGCCGATGCCGTAGCGGAGCTTGATGATCTCGCGCTCGCGGAACGTCAGCGTGCCGAGCACCTTCTCGATGCGCTCCTTCAGCATCTCGCGGCTCGCGGACTGCACCGGGCTCTCGACCGACTCGTCCTCGATGAAGTCGCCGAAGTAGCTGTCCTCCGAGTCGCCGATCGGGCGATCGAGCGAGATCGGGTGCTTGCTGATCTTCATCACGCGCTTGGCCTCGTCGACCGAGACCTGCGCCGCTTCCGCCACTTCCTCGATCGACGGCTCGCGGCCCTTCAGCTGCGTCAGCTTCTTGCTGACGTTGCGCAGCTTGCTCATCGTCTCGATCATGTGCACGGGGATGCGGATCGTGCGCGCCTGGTCGGCGATCGAGCGGGTGATCGCCTGGCGGATCCACCACGTCGCGTAGGTCGAGAACTTGTAGCCGCGGCGGTACTCGTACTTCTCCACCGCCTTCATCAGGCCGGTGTTGCCCTCCTGGATCAGGTCGAGGAACGACAGGCCGCGGTTGCGGTACTTCTTGGCGATCGAGACGACGAGACGCAGGTTGCCCGACGACAGCTTGCGCTTGGCGTCCTCGTAGTTGGCGTAGGCCTGGCGCAGGAAGTCGAGGCGCTTCTGCAGGCGCTCGATGGTCTCGAGGCCGTCGATCTGCATGTCGAGCACACGGCGCCGGGTCTCGACCGCGTCCGGATTCTGCAGCTGGGCGCCGCGATAGCGCAGCAGGCGATGCTGCAGGCGGTTCATCTCGGCGATGCGGCTCTCGACCAGGTCGATCATCGGCCGCACCTTCTTGCCCTGCAGGTTGAGCTCCTCGATCAGCGTCACCGCCTTGCGGCGGCGCGAGAAGATGCGCTTCTTCAGCACCTGCGCCACTTCGGGCGACAGGTTCTCCGTCTGCAGCTCGGCGAAGTCCTTGCGCGCCGCCTCGTAGATCCTGCGCAGCGTCGCGATGTTGCCGGGCAGGCGGTCCGACAGGTCGGCCTTGCCGACCTCGGGATCCTGCTGGTTGACCTTCAGCGTGCGATCGAACGCGAGCTCGCCCTTGAGCACGTCCTCGAGGATCTCGATCGCGTTCTTCATGCCATGGCCGGACGACAGCACCTCCTTGCGGAACTGCTTGCGCGTCAGCTCGATCTTGCGCGCCAGCGAGATCTCCTCCTCGCGCGTCAGCAGCGGGATCTCACCCATCTGCGTCAGGTACATGCGCACCGGGTCGTCGATCTTCTCGGTGATGTCGACCATCGGGGCGGCCAGCTCGGCCTCGGTCGGCTCGGCGATGTCGAGGTCCGGTGCGAGGTCGGACTCCTCACCGCCCCCCTCGTCGCCGCCCTCTTCGTCCTTGCGGCCGCCGGCCTTCTTGTTCTTCGCCTTCTCGTCCTCGACGACGTCGAGGCCGGCCTCCTCGATCATCGCGATCGCGGACTCGATCTTCTCCGGCGACGACATGTCGTCGGGCAGCACGCTGTTCAGCTGCGCCAGCGTGATCGACCCGGACTTGCGGTGGGTCTTGATCAGGGCCTTGATCTTCTTGTCGAACTCGGTCGGTGCGGACATTGCTGGTTCTCGGGGGAAGGTCGCGCGCACCCCGCGGACGGACCGCGGGATGCCATGTTGGTGGGACGCTGCGTCGGGACGCCTGGGCTCGGCGCGGACGCGGCGTGGTCGGGGTTGGAAGGTTTGGGGAGTTGCGGAGGTCCGGAGCGGACCGGCGATCACTACGAACGGGACGGAGTTGCGGGGAAGGTCGGGAACGGGAAGGAAATCACGTCGGTGGCTCGCTGGTCGGCTCGCGGGTCGGCGAACCACCCTTCTGCGGCGGCGGTTCGTCGTTGCGGTCCTTGTGCGGCCGGTCCTCGCGCATCAGCTCCAGCAGCTGGCGCTGCAGGTCGGCGGCGCGCACGGAGTCGCCGGTGGCGATCGCCTGGCTGAGCTCGATGCGCAGCCGCCGGCGAACGGCTTCGATGTGCAGGCGCCGGCGGCCGGTGGTCAGGCCGGCCAATTCCACGTGCGGCTCGCGCATCTTGCTGGCGCGCTCGTGGGCGAGGCCGAGGTACGACCGCAGGTCCTCGCGCTCGCCGGCGCGCGCCATCAGGTAGCGCAGCAGCTCGGCGGGTGCTACGCGGCCGAGGGCCAGGGCGTCGACCGACCAGGCCAGCAGCTCCGCTGGCACCGGCGCGAACGCGCCGCAGGCCTCGAGGTCGAGGGTCTC
>CANGSN010000318.1 GCA_947455805.1 Planctomycetota bacterium | reverse complement strand
GAACACGCGGCGCTGTGCTGGCTGGCCGCGGCGACGACGTTGCCGGGCGATGCGCCGGCACCGCCGCAACGCACAGGCGCCGTGCTGCTGCCGCTCGACCGCGCCACCGCCGCCGCGACCAACCCGGCACCATCGAAGCGCACGGCGACGGCGCCCGCGGAGGCGACACCGTGAGCGACCGCGTGTTCCCGCTGCTGCTGGTGCTGACGCTGCTCGACCTCGCGTTCGTGCAGGCCACCGGCTGCGTGCCGTTCGGCGAACTACTGCCGCTGTGGGCGCTGGCCGCGGCGGCGCCGTGGCTGCGCACGCTGCAGCGCCACCTGTGGCATCGCATCGCCTGGAACGGCGGTGTGCTGGTCGTGTTCATGCTGCTGGTCCAGCACGCGACGACGACCGGACTGCTGCACATGCTCGAGGACGGCCTCGTGCTGGCCGTGCTGTGCCAGGTGCACCTGATCAACAACATCGGCAAGCAGCAGCGGCCCGATCTGATCTTCTTCAACTCGTTCCTGATCGCGTTCGTCACCAGCTTCTTCGCGCCCGACGTCGTCTGGTCGCTGCTGTTCGTGGTGCACGCGTTCGCACTGGTGCCGAGCCTGCAAGTGCACGCGCTCGGCCACGGCGGTCGATCCCCCTCGGGCCAGCTGGTGCGCACCGTGCTGCGCGGCAGTGCGTGGCGCACGCTCGCGATCGGGGTCGTCACGGCCGTGGTGTTCGTCGCCCTGCCGCGCGACTTCCGGCGCGAAGGCCTGTTCGGCGAGGCGCTGGCGCTGCGGCAGCAGTTCGAAGCCGGCCTCGCCGATCGCATCCGCATCGACGACGAGCGACCGACCCGGCTCGGCGAGGACCTGGTGCTCGAGATCGCGCCACCGCGGGGCTCGGGCCCGGAGGCGGTGCCGCCCCACTGGCGCGGCCTCGCCTTCTCCAAGTTCGACGGCAGCACCTGGCTGCCGCAGGAGGCGAGTCGCCTCGGCAGCCGGCTCTGCACCGATCCGCTGTGGCGGGGTTCGCCCGGCGGCCTGTGGCAGCGCGACGACCCAGCGGACGAACGGGCCGTCCGCGTCGAGGTCCGCCTGCACGAGCTCGCCGGCAAGCTGCCGACGCCGCTGGCCGCGACCGGACTGCGACTGCCGCCCGAGAGCGGGCTGCTGCTCGACCCGAAGTCGCACGGCGGCTTCGCGACGCTGCGCGGCGAAGGGCGCGCCACCGCAGTCGTCGGCTACGCCGTGACGCTCGGGCACCCGGCGGCCGTGCTGCCGAGCAAGCGTCTGCTGGCCCACTTCACGGCCCTGCCGGAACAGGGCGTGCCGTCGGCCGTGCGAACGCTGGCCGCCCAGCTGCGCACCGAGCACGGCGAGGCGGGCGTCGGCGCCGATCCACTGCACGTCGCGAACACCACGGCAGCCTGGCTCGGTGCGCATCGCCGCTACCAGCTGCCGGGAGGCCCCGGCTTCGCGGAGAACCTCGGCGCCTTCGTGCTCGGCAGCGGCGCAGGCCACTGCGAGTACTTCGCGACGACGCTGGCGCTGCTGCTGCGAGCGCAGGGAGTGCCGTGCCGACTCGTCGGCGGCTACCTCGCCACCGAGTGGGACGCCGCACGCTCGGTGATGATCGCCCGCAGCAAGCACGCGCACGCGTGGGTCGAGGTGCTCGACGCCACGGGACGCTGGCACACGGTCGATCCGACGCCCGCCGCGGACCTGCAGCAGGCCCTGCGAACCGAGCCGGGAACGCTCGGCGCGATGCGCGCCGAGCTCGAACGTTGGTGGGCCGCGGTCACCGGCTTCGGCCAGGCAGACCGCGCGCGTTGGGCCGAGGCGATCGCCGCCGCCTGGCGCGAGCATCCGTTCGCCGTCGTCGGCGCGCTGGCGGCCCTGCTGGCCCTGCTCTACCTTGCTCGGCGGCGACGGCGCTCGCCGACCACGATCGCACACCTGCAGCGCGCCATCCGCGGCACCGGCCTCCACCTGCACGCCGGCGAGACGCCGCGCGAACTGCTGGTGCGCGCCGCGGCGGCCGCCGTCGCTCCGGACCGCCTCGCGCGCCTGCGTGCGGCGGTGCGGACCCACGAGAACATGCGCTACGGCGCACCAGCCGGGGAACGACCATGAAGCACGTGACGACCTGCCTGTTCCTGCTGGCGAACGCTGCCGCGGCAGCAAGCCCTCAGCAGGATCCGCCCCACGTGACCCTGGAACCACCGCACCTCGCGGTCGGCGTCGACGCTCGCCAGACCACCGAGCTGGTGATGACGTTCGACCAGCCGATGGACCAGAGCACGCACGCGCTGTGCGGCGGCGGGCTCAGTTTCCCGAAGGTGATCGAGGTGACGTGGCGCGACGCGCGCACCTGCGTCGCCCAGGTGTCGCTGCTGCCCGACTCGGTCTACGCGATGGACCTGTCCTGCGCTGGCTCCAGCGGCTTCCGTTCGCGCGACGGCGTGCGCTTGCCGCACACCCCGTGGCGCATCGCGACGCGCGGTCAGGCCTTCCCCGAAGGCCAGGCGGCGAGCGCGACGGCACGGTTGTTCCGCGTCATCGACGACCACTACTCGTACCGCGACCGCCTCGGCATCGACTGGAACGAGCTCGAGCGGACCCACCACGACCTGCTGACGACGGCGCCCGACGGCCCGGCGTTCGCACTGCACTGTGCGGCCATGCTGGCGGCAGCGCAGGACCTGCACGTCGGCGTGCGCTGGAACGACTGCACGTTGCCGACCTGGCAACGCGAGATCCAACCGAACTTCGACCTGCGCGGCCTGCAGAAGGCCATGCCCAAGCTCACGCGCGTCGGCCGCATCGGCCTCGCCGCCCGCACCGACGACGGCATCGGGTATCTGCTCGTGAGCTCGTTCGCGCGCGAGCAACGCGACGACTTCGAGCGCGTGCTCACCACCCTGCGAGACCTGCGCGACTGCAAGGCCCTGGTGCTCGACGTGCGCAACAACGGCGGCGGCGACGAGCTGCTGGCGAAGCGACTGGCGGCTTTCTTCGTCGACGGCGACAAGGTCTACGCCGCGCACCGCGTGCGCGATCCGCAGGCGGCGGAGGGCTTCCGCGCGGTCGAGGAACGGCGCCTGCGTGGCAACGCCGAGCCCGACGTGTTCGGCGGCGAGGTCGCAGTGCTGATGGGCCCGGCCAACATGTCGAGCTGCGAGGCCTTCCTGCTGATGATGAAGCAGGCGAAGAACGCGACGCTGCTCGGCGACAACTCGTACGGCAGCTCCGGCAACCCGCAGCCGCACGCGATCACCGCCAACCTGACGGTGCTGCTCCCGAGCTGGCAGGCGATGCTGCCGGACGGCACCGTGTTCGAAGGTGCCGGCATCGCGCCGCACATCCACGTCGAGGCGAAGCCCGAGCAGCTCGTCGACGGCGACCCGGTGCTGGCCGAAGCGCTGCAGCGCCTGCGCGGCAAGCGCTGACGCCGAGCGCCGCGCGCGTCACATCCAGTTCGGCTTGCGCTTGCCGAGGAACGCGGCGAAGCCTTCGCGCGCCTCCGGCGTGGCGCGCAGCCCGGCGATCCACTTCGACGTCACCGGGATCGCGTCCTCGAGCGACAGGTGCGACATGGCGCGGATGAGCTCCTTCGCGCTCGCCACCGCCGCCGGCCCCGCCGACAGCAGTTCGCCGACGGTGCGCTGCACGGTCGCATCGAGCTCCGCCTCCGGCACCGCGCGCTGCACGAGGCCGATGCGCTGCGCCTCGCGGCCGTCGAAGCGTTCGCCGGTCAGGAACAACGTGCGCGCGCGGCCCGCACCGATCTTCTGCACGACGAACGGCGAGATCACCGCCGGCACGATGCCGAGCTTCACCTCGGTCAGGCCGAACTGGCAGTCCTCGCTGCAGAACGCGATGTCGACCGCCGCGGTCAAGCCGGTGCCGCCGCCGAGCGCGTGGCCGTGGATGCGCGCGACCACCGGCTTCTTGCAGCGCGCGATCGCCAGGAACATGCGCGCCATGCGCACAGCACCGACTTCGTTCTGCGCCGCCGGCAGTTCGGCCTGCTCCTGCATCCACGACAGGTCGGCACCGGCCGAGAAGCTCTTGCCGTTGCCGCTCAGCACGACGACGCGCGCCGCCGTGTCGGCATCGGCCGCGGCGAACGCAGCCGACAGTTCCTCGACGACGGTCCCGTTGAAGGCGTTGCGGACGTCGGGGCGGTTGAGGCGAACGTGCAGGACGGCGCCATCGCGCGCGACTTCGAGGGTCTGGTAGCTGCTCATGCGGTCCACGAAGGTGGCGGACGCACGCACGGGATTCCAGTGGCTGGCGACCACCGCCGACGACCGCGCGCGGCGATGGAAAGCGGATGGCAGCCATGCGACAACGCGGTCGTGCCGCCCGCCGTACGCCTGCTGCTGACCGCCGCACTGTTCGCCTCCGGCGGCACGCTGCTG
>CANGSN010000317.1 GCA_947455805.1 Planctomycetota bacterium | reverse complement strand
GGCGCGAAGCGCGGCCGCGCGTCCTGCCGCGTGGTCGCCGCCAGCGTCGTCACGTGGAAGCCGCGGTCGAACGGCGTGCCCGGCTCGTTGAACGCGAGGTGGCCGTTGCGGCCGATGCCGAGCAGCTGCAGTTGCACACCACCGAGCTGCTGCAGCCGCCGTTCGTGCGCCTGCAGCGACGCCGGGGTGCCGTCGCTCGGCACCGGCACGAACGCGCCGAGCGCACGCAGCCGGGCCAGCGGCGGGCAGGTCGCCTCCAGTTCGTGCACCATGCCGCCCGGCTGCGTCGGGCCGAAGCCGAGGTACTCGTCGAGGTGCGTCGCGACCAACGCCGCCGCGAACAGCCGTGCGTGCCGCAGTTCGTCGGCGAGCGCCTGCAGGAAGCCGGTGAAGGTGGCGCCGGTGGCGAAGCCGAGCACCGGCCGTTGCGGGCCGGCGAGCAGCTGGCGCACCTGGCCGAGCAGGAGCGGCACGGCGGCGGCGGCGGACGGCAGGATGCGCACCGTCGGCAGACGATCGGTGGCGGTGGAACCCGCCGACGCGGCGGTCGGCGCGGCAGCGGACGAAGGGCGGGCGGCGGTCATCGGCGCCACCACTGTGCGACGGCCGGCGGCCGGCAGCAAGCCTGCCGGCTGCAAGCATGCGTCCTGGTGACCGGCCACCCGAACCGCCATGCTGCGCCGATGACGCTGTCGCGCGACGAACTGGCCCGCATCCAACGCCTGCGCGAACGCTTCCTCGACGACGAGCACGACGGCCTCGCCGTGCCGGACTACTGGCGCGACGACCGCGACCTCGCCGCCTACGACAAGACGCTGGCGGCGCGCATCGGCTGGAAGTGGGACGCGGCGCTGGCCGAGTGCCGCGACCGCGGCCTGCCGCGCGCCGACGACAAGGTCGTGCTCGACTACGGCTGCGGCTCCGGCATCGCCGCCCGCCGCTTCGTCGCCGCCTTCGGCGCGCGCGAGGTGCGCTGCTTCGACCGTTCGCGCCCGGCGACCGCCTACGCCTGCAAGCAGCTGAAGGCGCTGCCACAGGCGCCGTTCGTCGTGCCGCTGCGCGACGTCGCCGACGAACGCCCCGACGTGCTGCTGGTGAGCCACGTTCTCGGCGAGCTCGACGAAGCCGGCGAACGGCAGCTGCGCGCGCTGATCGACCGCAGCGCCTGCGTGCTGCTGGTCGAACCGGGCAACCGCCGCGTCGCCCGCAAGCTGTCGACTCTGCGCGACGCGCTGCTGGCGACGTTCACCGCGGTGGCGCCGTGCCCGCACCAGGGCCCGTGCCCGGCGCTGGCGAGCGGCGACGACTGGTGCCACTTCTTCGCGCCGCCGCCGCCGGAGGTGTTCACCGACAGCGACCAGGTGAAGACCTGGAAGGCGCTCGGCATCGACGCGCGCGCGCTGCCCTACTCGTTCGTGTGCCTCGTGCGCACGGCGGTGGCGCCGGCAGCGGCGCCGGAAGTGGCAACGGTCGGCAACCGCCTGCTCGGCCGCCCGGACCCGCGGCCGCACACGCTGCGCGCGCAGGTCTGTCGCAGCAGCGGGCTCGCCCACGTCGAGCTGCAGAAGCGCGACCACGGCGAGCTGTGGCGCACGGCGAAGAAGCGACCGGAATCGGTGCGTTCGCTACCGCTGCCCTGAGGCCTTCGGCTGCTCCCCCGGCTTGGCGGCCGGCGGCGCGGTGTCGCCCGCTGCGCCCTTCTGCAGCGGCAGCGCGAACGCGACCACGGCGCCGGTCACCTGCACCGGCACGCGGTACAGCGACGTGCGCGCGGTGACGAACAGCGTGCGCAGGTCGTCGCCGCCGAACGCCAGGTTCGCCGGCACCTCCGGCAGCGCGATCGTCAGCAGCCGCTGGCCGTCGGCCCCGAACACGCGCACCCCGTCGCGCGCCGCCGCCCACAGGTTGCCGTGCTCGTCGCAGCGCACCCCGTCGGCACCGCCGTCGAGCCAGCGGAGCGCTGCGCCGAGCGCGCCGTCGTCCTGCACCGGGAACGCGCCGATGCGCTGCTTCTGGCCGCTGTCGGCGATCCACAGCGTCTTGCCGTCGGGAGCGAAGCACAGGCCGTTCGGCATGTCGAAGTCGCGCTGCACGATGCGCACCGCCTTGGTCTTCGGATCGAAGCGGTAGACGAAGTTGCCGGCCTGCTCCTGCGCGCGCTTGCCGAGGCCATAGGTCGGGTCGGTGAACCACACGCTGCCGTCCCGGTGCACGGCGACGTCGTTCGGCGAGTTCAGCTTCTTGCCGTCGTGCGCGTCGACCAGCACGGTCAGCGTGCCATCGGCTTCGTGGCGCACGACGTCGCGTGCGTCGTGGCGGCACGACACCAGCTGCCGCTTGCCATCGAGCGTGTTGCCGTTGGCGCCGGCACTCGCCCCGAATTCCTTGACCCCGTCCTTCGGGGTCCAGGTGAACCAGCGCTGCACCGGGATGTCGCTGAACACGAGGCGATGGTTCGCGACGTCCCACACCGGCCCCTCGGTGAACTTGTGGTCGGTGGCGATCCGTTCGACCACGGCCTCGGCGGCAACCAGCACCTTGCCGCGCTCGTCGTGGAACGTGATCTGGGCGACCGCCGACGCGACCAGCGCGCACGGCACGAACAACGCAGGGACGAGGCGCATGCCAGCAGTGTGCGCGGCGGGACTCAGACGCGCCAGACGATGTTGCGGCGGTAGAGCCACGCCAGCACCGCGTACCAGCCGAGCACCCAGACGACGCCGAACGCCAACGACGCGAGGTGCGGGTCGCCGATCGGCGCCAGCAGGCACTCGCGGAAGAACCAGGTCTTGACAGAGGCCGACTTGCCGCCGAGTTCGACCATCCAGACGGAACCGACGATGCGCGCCAGCAGCGCGCTGCCGACGAACACCAGCAGCGCGTTCTGCCCGTAGACCTGCAGCGGCCGCGCCCAGCGTTGCCAGCCCTGCTGCTCGAACGCCCACACGCACAGCCCGAGCCCGGCCGCGGCGATGCCGCCGGTCCACAGCGCGTAGCTCGGCGTCCACAGCGGCTTGTTGATCGGCAGCACCCAGCCCCACACAGCGCCGGCGAGCATCCACCAGCAGCCCAGGCGCAGCAGCGCCGCGATGCGTTCGCCGAGCTGCGCATGCTGCTGCAGCACGCGGCCGCAGTGCACGCCGAGCAACGCCGTCGCCAGCGCCGGGATCGTGCTCAGCAGGCCTTCGGGGTCGTATTTGCCCTTCACCCAGATGTGGTCCCCGAACACGGAGCGATCGAGCCAGCCCTGCAGCGTCGTCATCGGCCCGGCGAGGTCCGGCCAGCCGACGCCCGGCACCGGCACGCACGTCATCAACAGCGCACTGCCGACGAGGCAACCGACCAGCACGCGCCGCTGCACGCGCTCCGAGGTGGTGACGAACAACAGCGCCGCGAGGCCGTAGCAGACGCCGATGCGCTGCAGCACGCCGGGGAAGCGCAGGCTCGCCAGCCGTTCGTCGAACGGCTTGCCGCCGGTCGCCGTCAGCATGCCGAAGACCGGCAAGGAGAGACCGATCAGCACGAGCCACAGCGTGCGCTTGCCGATGCCGAACAGCAGCGGCAAGCACGGGGCGCCGTTCGCCAGCTTCTTGGACAGCGCCGGCACGATGGCGACGCCGGCGCAGAACAGGAACGTCGGGAACACCAGGTCGGTCGGCGTGCAGCCGTGCCATTCGGCATGGCGCAGCGGCGCGTACTGGTAGGCGGCCCCCCAGTCGCCGGGGTTGTTGACCAGGATCATCAGCAGCATCGACAAGCCGCGCAGCGCGTCGAGGCCGAGCCAGCGACCGCCGACCTGCCTGGCAACCGGCGCCGCCACCACAGAGCCCGCAGCCGTCATTCGCCCAGAGCCTGCCGCACGCTGCCGTCGTGCGTGAACAGCATCGTGCGCGCCACCGCCGGCTCGACGTGCTTCTTCTGCGCGACGATCGCCGTCTTCACCTCGCCGTCGCAGCGCTGCAGCAGGTCGCGCGCCAGCTCTTCGCTGCAGCCGGTGGCCTCGCCGACGATGCGCACGCTGCGCGCCACCAGCTTCTGGTTGGTCGCTTGCACGTCGACCATCAGGTTGCCGTAGACCTTGTGCAGCCGCACGAACACGCCGGTGCTCAGCATGTTCAGCACCAGCTTGGTCGCCGTGCCGGCCTTGAGCCGCGTGCTGCCGGTCAGCACTTCGGGGCCGGGCAGCACTTCGATCGGCCGCTCGGCGGCGGCGGCGACCGGACTGCCGCGGCTGCAGACGACGGCGGCGGTGAAGGCACCGACGCTGCGCGCGTGCTGCAAGGCGCCGATCACGTACGGCGTGCGGCCGCTGGCGGCGATGCCGACGACGCTGTCCTTCGGCCCGAGCCCGAGCGCCTGCAGGTCGCTGGCGCCGAGCGCGGCGTCGTCTTCGGCCCCTTCGAT
>CANGSN010000316.1 GCA_947455805.1 Planctomycetota bacterium | reverse complement strand
GAAGCGCGGCGGCGTCGCGAACGTCACCAGGCCAGCGGGCGCGCCGCAGCCTTGGCCGAACGCGTTCGCCGCGGCGAGGCCAGCACCGCCGATGGTGAACCAGCCATTGCTCACGTCGCCGAGCGACGGCACGCCGCTCGGCCGCACGCGCACCAGCGCCGTGTTGCTGCTCGGCTCGGTCGCCCACACGCTGCAGCTGGTGCCGTGCACCGCGCGCGCCAGCGGCCGCCACGTGGCACCGGCGTCGGTCGACAGGTCGACGTCGAACGTCGCATAGCTGCCGGCGACCGACCACTGCACCGTCTGCAGCGAACCCGCGATCCACGTCTCGCCACCGTTCGGCGACACCACGGTGACCTGCGGTGCTGAGCCGATCGGGCACGTGTTGCGGCCGAACACGACCTCGCCGGTGCCCTTGCCGATCGCGTAATCGAGCCGGCCGTCGCCGTCGAAGTCGGCGGCGACGCCGTTCTCCGGGTAGCCCGCGTCGATCTGCATCATCGTGACCGTGGCGGCGCCGAACGGATCGTCGACGAAGGCGACGTTCATGTTCCACCACTGCGTGCCGCGCGGGACGCAGATCTCGAGTTCGCCGTCGCGATCGAAGTCGCCGAAGAACGGCTCTTCGCAGAGGTTCACCGCCACCGGGATGGCGCCGGCGAACTGGAAGCCCGGCAGCCCGCGGTGGAGCGTCAGCTGCGACTGGTCGGCGCTGACGATGTCGAGCAGGCCGTCGCCGTCGAGGTCCCCGGCGACGCCGGTCCACGAGAAGCCACCGAAGTTGCGCGACACCGGCGCCGCAAAGCTGCCGTTCGGGCGACCGCTGGCATCGACGAGCCCCGTGTGCAGGAACACGTAGTAGCCAGTGCCCGCGACCACGTCGAGCGCACCGTCCTGGTCGACGTCGAACAGTTGGTAGTAGTAGTGCGAGCCGGTGAAGGTCGGCGACACCGTCATGCCGCCGAACGTACCCGACGCCACGCCATGGCTGCCACCGCCGCGGATGGTGGTGAGCGTCGTGCGCCGCACGACGACGTCCTGGATGCCGTCGGCATCGACGTCGCCGACCACGATCGACGGCGTCGCGGGCGTGGTCACGGGCTGCCCGAGCAAGCGCGAGTCGGCCAGCACGAACGTCGGGTTGCCAGGAACCGTCGTCGTGTTGCGCCAGAACTCGACGGCGACGTCCGACTGGTTCGGCGGGCCACCTGGAAGTGGCACCCCGCGCGGCATCAACAGATCCGGCCGCCCGTCCTGGTCGAAGTCGGCGACCTCGACGCGCGGCGACAAGCCGAGTGCCGGCAGCGGCACGTTCGCGAACGAGCCACCGCCGAGGTTGCGCAGGATGGACAGTGGCACACCACTGCGCACCACGGCGAGATCGACGAGGCCATCGCCGTCGAAGTCGGTGACGCGCTGGTAGAGCACGAACGAGCTGCTGCTCGGCGTGCTAGCCAATGCCACGGTCGGCGCGAAGCTCGAGGCGAGCGCACACTGCGCCACCGCGGGCATCGTCGTCAGGGCCAGACCCGCCAACGGGGCGAACCAGGCGAACAGGGAGGAAGGAACGGGGAGAGGGATCTGGGACAGGCGCATCGGACCAGCCGGCTGGAGCCAAGCGGGACGGTGCGGAGAGAGAGGGCGCTTCTCTGGCGGCGCCCCGAACGTGGGGCACCGCCGGTCGGTTCACTCTCCGCGGCCACATTCTGGCACGCGCCGATCGCCCGGAAAGGCCCTGCCGCGATGCGGGCTTGGCGGCCGGCGACGATGCCGCGTCCCGTAGCCGCAGACTCGCCCCGCCGCAGCCGAGCCAGTAAGACGCCGCGATGGACCAGCGCTTCGACTTCGTCCGCCGGCAGACGAGCCGCATCGTGCTCGGCCGCGACGTCACAGCACGCCTGCCGGAACTGCTGCGCGAGCTCGGCGCACGTTCGCCGGTGCTGGTGCACGACGAGGTGCTGACGCCGGTGGCCGAACGGCTGGCAGCGGCGATCGGCGCGCGACTCTGCATCGCGCTGCCCGGCGGCGAACAGGTGAAGTCGCTCGCGCAAGTCGGCGCGCTGGCGAGCCGCCTGCGCGCGAGCGGCGCCGACCGCGGCACCACGCTGGTCGCGTTCGGCGGTGGCACGATCGTCGACCTCGTCGGCTTCGTCGCGTCGGTCTGGCTGCGCGGTGTGCCGTTCGTCGCGCTGCCGACGACGACGCTGGCGCTGTGCGATGCGGCGCTCGGCGGCAAGAACGGCGTCGACCACGACGGCCGCAAGAACGAGCTCGGCACCATCCGCCAACCCGAACTGATCGCCGGCGACGTCGCCTGGCTGCGTTCGCTGCCCGACGACGTGTTCGCCGAAGGCTTCGTCGAAGCCGCGAAGATGGCCGCCGTGCTCGACGCCGAACGCTTCGCGGCGCTCGAGCGCCTGGCGCCGCGGCTGCGCGCGCGCGACGACGACGCGACGCTCGTCGCGATCGGCCACGCCGCCGCGATGAAGATGGCGGTCGTCGTCGCCGACGAGACCGAACAGGATCGCCGCCGCTGGCTGAACTTCGGCCACACCATCGGCCACGCGCTCGAGAGCCTCGCCGCTGGCGCCCTGCGCCACGGGCCGTGTGTCGCGATCGGCATGCTCGCCGAGTGCCGCGCCGCGGCCGATCACGTGCCGACCGCGGTGCACGACCGTCTGCGCACGCTGCTGCAGGCGCTCGGCGCGCCGGTCGAGTTCCCGCGCGCCTACGCCGACGCAGCGCAGCTGTGGCAGCTGGCCCAGCACGACAAGAAGGCGCGCGACGGCGTCGTGCCGATGATCGTGCCGACGGCGATCGGCACCGGCGCGGTGGTGCCGCTCGACGCGGCGCGGTTGGCGAAGGCGCTGGCATGAACGCACGCCGCGGCTCGTGTTCGCCAGCACGGGAGGCTCGGCCGTGAACGGCTCGCGCCCGGTGCCGATGCTCGGTTGGCCGACGACGGCCGAACTGGTGCTGCCCGGCAGCAAAAGCGTCGCCAACCGGCTGCTGGTCGCCGCCGCGATCGCGGAGGCGCCGACGCGGCTCTGCGGCGTGCCGGCGAGCGACGACGTGCAGCACCTGCTGCAGGGTCTGCGCACGCTCGGCCATCGCGTCGACGTCGAGGCGGACCACGGCGACGGGGCCACCATGACGGTGACGCCGCGCATGAACGAGAACCCCGCCAGCGGCGTACTGTTCTGCGGCAACGCCGGCACCGCGCTGCGCTTCTTGGTGTCGCTCGCCGCGATCACACGCGGCACGTGGACGATCACCGGCGACGCGGCGATGCAGCGGCGCCCGATCGGCCCACTGGCGGCGGCGTGGCGCCAGCTCGGCGTCGACGTGCGCGACACGAACGGCTGCCCGCCGGTGCACGTGCGCAGCGACGGAGCACCGCGCGGCGGTGCCTTGACCATCGACGCCAGCGTGTCGAGCCAGTTCGTGTCGTCGCTGCTGCTCGTCGGCAGTGTGCTGCCGCAGGGCCTGGAGCTGACGTTCGAAGGCGACGCGGCATCGCTCGCCTACACGCAGCTCACCTGCCGCACGCTGGCGGCCTTCGGCATCGCCGCCGAGGTCGATGCCCGCGGTGCGCGCATGCGGCCCGGCCGCGCCGCGACCACCGGCGAACGCGTCGTCGACGGCGACTGGAGCGGCATGGGCGTCTGGACGTGCCTCGCCCACGCCACCGGCTCGC
The DNA here is from genome assembly GCA_947455805.1 of Planctomycetota bacterium. GTDB lineage: Bacteria > Planctomycetota > UBA1135 > UBA1135 > UBA2386 > UBA2386. The sequence continues at coordinate 719 of CANGSN010000316.1, read as the reverse complement.
GCCTCGCCGCGCGCAACCTGCTGCGCGATTCGGGCCAGGCCGACGAAGGCCTGGCTGCGCTGCTGGCGCAGCTGCCGCCGCACGGCGACACGACGATCGACGTCGCGGCGATGCCGGACCAGTTCCTGAACCTCGCGGTGCTGGCCGCACTGCGGCCCGGCACGACGACGTTCGTCGGCGGCGCCAACCTGCGCGTCAAGGAATGCGATCGCCTCGCGGTCGCCGCGCGCGAACTGGCGAAGCTCGGCGCCGACGTCGTCGAACGCCCCGACGGCCTCGTCGTGCGCGGCGGCCGTGCCCTGCACGGCGGCGTCGTCGATCCCGCCAACGACCACCGCGTGGCGATGGCGTTCGCACTGCTCGGCCTGCTGTCGCCGGGCATCGCCATCGCCGATCCGGAGTGCGTGTCGAAGAGCTACCCGACGTTCTGGCGCGACCTCGCCCACGTGCTGGCGCAGCGCCCGCCGCTGGTGCTGGTCGGCATGCGCGGCGTCGGCAAGACCACGCTCGGCCGCGCACTCGCTGCACGCACCGGCGCCCACTTCGTCGACGTCGACGAACGCTTCGTCGCCGATCGCGGTCCGATCGCCGCGTTCGTGGCGCAGCACGGCTGGCCGGCGTTCCGCGCGCGCGAGGAGGAACTGGTCGCCGCAGCGCTGCAGTCGGACACGATCGTCGCCACCGGCGGCGGTGCGGTGACCAGCGCCCGCACGCGGTCG
>CANGSN010000315.1 GCA_947455805.1 Planctomycetota bacterium | reverse complement strand
TCGCCACCAGCGACAGCGCGGTCACCAGCGACAGCCAGTGGTAGACGAGATCGAAGTGGCCGCGGTTCAGGAAGAACGCGCCGACCATGAAGCCGACGTTGGTCGTCTCCATCATGCGCGCGTAGATGCCGGCCCACGCCAGGTCCGGCCGGTTCGCCGCGAGCCGCATCACGTGCCGGCAGGCGAAGAACACCGAGCCGAGCAGCAGCAGGTAGCAGACGAACGCCGGCGTGCCGGACTCGGCCCAGATCTGCAGGTAGCTGTTGTGGGCGACGTAGGTGTGGCCGACCCTGGCCGGCTCGTCGGAGTAGTCGAGGAAGCGCGACTGGAAGTTGCGCATGCCGACGCCGAGCCCCGGGTTGTCGGCGATCATCCGCATGGCCGTCGCCCACGCGGTGAGCCGCGCGTTCGCCGACGATTCCTTGGTGTCGCCGATCGTCGACAGGCGCTCGAGCACGGCTTCCGGCGCCACGAACGGGAACAGTGCGGCGAGCGCGCCGAGCACCAGCATCGCCCGGACCAGCTTGCCCGAGCGCCAGGCGATCCACAGGCCCGACATGCACAACGCCAGGAACGCGCCGCGGCTGTGCGTCAGCAGCACGACGACGACGGTCAGGAACATCGCCACCAGCGTCGCGCGGCGGATCCACAGCTTGCCCTCGGCGATGCCGAGGTACCACAGCAGCGGCACGTTCATCACCATCGCCAGCGCGAAGTCGTTGTTGTCCTCGAGCATGCCGCCCGGCCCGCGGGTGATCTGGCCGCCGCCGCGCAGGATGCCGAACACGCCGTTCTTGACGCCGAAGAAGCCGAGCGACAAGGCGATCGTCCACAGGATGACGCGCAGGCGCTGCTTGCTGTCGACCTGCGCCGTGGTGAACAGCGCGATGGCGATGATCTTCAGGTACTCGATGAAGTACGAGTTGGTGTAGGCGTCCTGCCGCTGCGCGAATGCGTAGCTGATCGCCACCATGCCGGCCAACGCGGTCATCGCGAACGAGCGGAAGTCCCAGCGCGCGAAGCGCCGGACGCCCTGCTCGTTGACCCACCAGCCGAGGATCATCAGCACGGCGACGAACAGCGACAGGCGCAGGTTGCGCGCGAAGCCCCAGCACAGGTCCTGCGGCCGCATGTAGGCGAGCCAACTGAACACCAGCAGCCCGACGAACGGGCGCCGCAGCGTCAGCGGCAGCGCCAGCATCACCAGGACCATGACGAGCAGGTCGCGCATGCGCGGTCGCTCGGATCAGCCCCTGCCGAGCAGGAACGACAGCACGTCGCGCACGAACGACGGCAGCGCCGAAGGGTTGACCAGGTAGATCAGCAGCACGGTGCCGCCCAGCATCAGCAGGGCGAGCACGATCAGCGAGTTGCGCTTGCGCACACGCTGCAGGTCGCGCCGCTCCTCCTCGGTCTCGAGGTGGCTCATGCCGCCGAGCACCGGCACCGACAGTGCGCGTTCGACGTCCTCGACGGTCTTGAACGTGCCCTGCAGCACGTCGAGCAGCAGGATCAGGCCGATCGCGGCGCCGAGGCCGAGCACGCAGCCGATCAGCGACACCAGCCAGATGCTCGGGTCGGTCGGCCGCGGCGGCACCGTCGCCGCCGCCCCGTCCGGCACGGTCACCGGCGGCTTGCTGTCGAGTTTGTTCAGCAGCTCCTCGGCGCGGTCGAGCTCGGTGCGCGCCGTCTTGCGCGCCGCTTCCGCATCGGCCAGCTCCTCGATCTTGGTCTCGTAGGCCTGCCAGGCGACGACCAGGTCCTCGATGCGCTGGCGCTCCGCCTCGAACGCCAGCTTGCGCGCCTCGACCTGCTTCCTGGCGACGTCGCGCTCGAGCGCCTTCTTCGCCAGCTCCGTGGCCAGCGCTTCGTGCTCGGGGTTCGGCACCAGGCCGTCGCCGCCGAGCTCGGTCGGCGCCAGCATGTCGCGCAGCCGCTTCTCCCACAGCTCGAGCGTCGCCTTGTGCCGCTTGTGCTCCTTGGTCCCCGGCACCCAGGTGCTCTCGACCTCCTGGCGCTTCAGCTCGATCTGCAGCAGCAGGGCGGCAGCGATCGGGTTCCCCTGCGCCTGCAGCGCCAGCTGTTCGACCGCGGGCGGCACCCGCGCCGGCAGCGCCGCCAGCCGCTCGGTCATCTCCGCGACCAGCCGTTCGAGTTGCTGCAGGGAACCCTCGAGCTGTTCGAGTGCTTGCGCCTGTTCGCGCGCGACCAGCTGCCGCGCCACCGACGCCTGCCGCCGCGCCGGCAGGTCGATCGTGGGATCGATCTGGTGGCGCTGCTCGATCGTGCGCTTGTTCTCGCGCAGGGTGTCGACGGTGCGGGTCCAGTTGTCGAACTCGGTCTTCGCCTGACTCCGACGCTCCTCGACCGGCTTGCGCAGGTCCTCGACGCGGCTCTTGATCCACACCGCGACCAGCGTGTTGAGGAAGCTCGCCGCGCGCTTGCCGTCGCGGTCGCGGTAGAAGACGCGGATCAGGGCGAACTGCCGCTTCTGCTCCGGATTGCTGTCCTGCACGAAGATGCGGCTCGCCAGGTCCTTGTCGAACTGCGTGCGCTGGTGCGGATCGGCGACCAGCGTCTCCTCCCACTTCAGCTGCTCGGCGGCCTTGCGCGCCGACAGCGGAATCGACAAGCGCGCCGAGTTGGCGATCGTCAGGAACGGGTCCTCGCCGCGCTGCTCCTCGCCCGGGATCGCCTGGTGCACGAGCAGCGTCTCGGCGACGTAGAGGCGCGGGATCAGCAGCGCCACGAGGCCGCCGACCAGCAGACCGAGCAGCGAGATCGGCAGCAGTTGCCAACGCCGGCGCTTGACCAGGTCGACGTAGCGCTGCAGCGAGACCTGCGGCAGGTCGGCCTGGCTCATCGCCGCCCTCCGCCGAGGGGCCGCTGCGCCAGGGCTCTGATCGACGAGGCGCCCATGTCAGAACCGGAAGAAGCCGGCCTGGTTGCGGCCTTGCAGGATGTCGTACGAGATCTGCACCTGGGCCGCGCCGATCACGGTCTGCACGGCGAGCGCCACCGGCTCGAGCAGGCGCTGCAGGATGCGGGCGAGCATGCCGAGCGCCGTCGGCGGGATGTAGATCGTGTCGCGTTCGCGCATGCGGATGTTCGGCGCGGTGCCGCCGCCGGTGAACATGTCGCGCACGTTGACGTCGATGACGAGCGGGTGCTCGGCGTCGGGGCGGATCAGCATCACCCGCCCCAGGTTGGCGAGGTTGGTCCAGCGCACGACCATCAGCGCGTCCCACAGCGTCATGTCGGTCTCGAGCGGCACGCGGCCTTTGAAGCCGACCTCGCCGATCGCGTAGTAGTACTTCAGCGTGGTGACGATCCGCGCCTGCAGGTCCAGCTCGAACTGGAACTTGCCGCGGAGGTGGCTGCTGACCAGCGCGCCCAGTTCGGCTTCGGTCAGGCCCAGCACGTAGACCGGCCCGACGAACGGCACGAAGATGGTGCCGTCGATGTTGACCGGCTGCCCCGCCACCAGCTCGGCGAGGCGCTCGGCACCCGGCTGCGCCAACGCGTCCGGCGAGATCAGGAACTGCACCGTGTCCTGGCCGCCGAGGTAGTTCTCCTGCGTCGCATCGCCGTCGGCGCGCGTGCCGAAGCCCTTCTCGTGCAGCAACTCGCGGATGCGCTTGTCCTCGAACGTGCCGCAACCGCCGAACAAGGGCAGCGCCAGCAGCAGGAGGCCGAGCAGCCAACGCCAGGAGTTCGCGGGTTCGGTCGTCACGGTCGTGGTTTGCCTCGCAAAGCGATGAGGCCGCGCATCGTAGGAGGCTCGGCGAGCTTGGCAATGCAGCGCTCCCCGATCTCCCGCCTCATCGGCCGTTCCACGCCGGCGACCTGACTGTCGCTGGCCCCGCCGGTCGGTCGATGGGGTCTGCGAGATCGCATCGCGTGACCCGCTTCTTACGAACCTCGCCTTCGCGTCGGGCCCCCGCCCCCGTACACCCGGCATCCATGCGTTCGCCCTTGCTGTCGATCGTCGCTGCGGTGCTGCTCGGCACCGGCGCGATCGCGGTCTGGCTGCTGGGCGACCTCGGGGCGCCGACCCCGCTGGCAGAAGCCGTCGCCGAGGCCAGTGCCGACGGTGCCCCGGCGGTCGCCGCCGACGGCAGCCTGGTGCGCGAACCAGCGCCCGCGGTCGTCGCCGACCCCGTCGAAGCCCCGACGGACGACGAGGACGAAGAAGCCGGCGAGCCCGAACGCGAAGGCGCTCTGCCCGACGAACACCGCGGGCCGAGCGTGCGCGTGGTGCGCGGCGAGCCACCGGTGCCGGTCGCCGACGCCGAGGTGTTCTTCGTCGCCGAGGCCGACGTCGGCGAACGCCTCGCGGCGCGCAAGCTGTCGCTGCCCCGCCACGAACAACCCGAGGCCGTGGGCCAGCGCATGATCACCGACGCCGACGGTGTCGCGCGGCT